>JABSQK010000580.1 GCA_013215875.1 Lentisphaeria bacterium | reverse complement strand
CCCACCTCACTACCTTTAAGGTAAACGGTGTTTGTTTTGGCATCATCATTTGCTACGATACCTGGTTTGTCGAACTCTACCGCGAGTATAAAAAGCTCGGGGTGGATTGTATCCTGCATTCCATCTACAGTAACTATCGGGACTTCTCGGATCGTACCAATAAAGAAAATACGGAAGATACGTCCTTTCCACAAACCCATGCACGGGTCAATCGTTTTTGGATTAGCAGCTCGAATTACGCCGATAAGTATCAGGATGCCACCAGTACGTGGACCGAACCCAATGGCCATGTAACATCATTGTCTTTTAAGCGGGCCTCGGTGATGGTAAATGAGATTGACCTGACAGCAAATCACTGGGATCCCTCATCGCCATACCGCGATCTGGCATTAAAAGGGATCTTGACGAATGGCAAGAAAAACCGCGACCCACGCAGTACAGATCGGACGATTCTTTAAAAGAGACTATAAGATCTAATCCAATGTAAGCACTTAATTTTGACTGGGCTGACAAGCAATGGATTGATCCTTTAACTGGCACGGATGTGGTCCTGGATTCTCTGCTTTATCAGTGATTGAATGGCATATTCTCGCTTGCTAAAGAGCCCATTCAGTATTAGTGTCAGTATTTGATTTAGTATAAACTTGCATTGAGATTTTATCACGATGGTTTTTAGCTCACATTTGTTTATCTTTTATTTTCTGCCAATGGTACTTCTGTTGTACTACTTGTGCCCGAAAAAAGCACGCCATTTTCTACTGACAGCAATGAGTTATCTGTTTTACGGCTGGGCCAATCCACTTTTCGTCGTACTCATGTTTAGCTCTACGGTAATTGATTATATTTGTGGACTCGTTGTCGCCCGACAATTTGGTCCTGCCTGGAAAGAACCGGTAACATTATTGGAAAAAGGCGGCTCGCGCCTGCGCTCACAAAAAGTGGCGATGATTATTTCGATTGTTTCGAATCTCACCTTGCTGGGATTTTTCAAGTATTTTAATTTTGGGATCGATTCCTATAACTTAGCCATGCAGGGTCTGGGTATGGCGGATAGTCAGTTCGATATTTTTTATCGCATCACCCTGCCGCTGGGCATTAGTTTCTATACCTTTCAATCCATGAGTTATTCCATCGATGTCTATCGTGGCGATGCAAAAGCGATTCGCAACTTTACGGATTTCTCATGTTACGTGGCGATGTTTCCGCAGCTTGTTGCCGGGCCAATCATTCGTTTTCAGGAAGTGGCGAATCAACTTGAAGAACGCACACATACGATGGAAAAGTTTGCCCGCGGGGTTTGTTTCTTTTGCATGGGCATGGCCAAGAAAGTGATGCTGGCGAACCCCTGTGGAAAAGTGGCAGATACCTGCTTCGATGCCGCAGCGGTTTCGATGATGGATGCCTGGTATGGGGTCTTCGGTTATGCCTTTCAAATCTATTTCGACTTTAGTGCCTATTCGGATATGGCGATTGGTCTGGGTCTAATGATGGGATTTGTCTTTCCGAAAAACTTCGATTCGCCGTATCACAGTCAATCGATTACCGAGCTTTGGCAACGTTGGCATATTTCACTATCCACCTGGTTGCGGGATTATCTCTACATTCCACTGGGTGGTAACCGCAAAGGGGAGGGTAGGACCTATATCAACTTAGCTTTGGTGATGCTTCTCGGTGGTTTATGGCATGGCTCAAGTTGGAACTTTATAATTTGGGGCGCCATACATGGCGGGATGCTGGCATTGGAACGACTGCAAGGCAAAGACTCTTTCTATCGAAAACTACCAAAGGCTGCCAAAATTTTAATCACCTTTTTGATTACCTGTTTGGCCTGGGTATTTTTCCGGGCGGCGGATTTGCCCAGCGCTCTGGCGTATTGTCAATCGATGCTCGGTTTCTCCGAATTAAATGACGGGTCCTTATTAATTGCCGGCTTAATCTACAAACCGTATTACGTGTTGTCGATGCTTGTCGCAATTGTGGTGGTCTGGTGGATGCCGCAAACCTGGGACTTTACGCGAAAGCTGAACTGGCCAAAGCTGGCAGCGATCACCACGCTCTTTATTATTTCCCTAATTGCCCTGACAACTCAAGGCTTTAACCCTTTTATCTATTTTATATTCTGATGAGTGAAGAAAAGAAAAAGAAGAAATTGAACCGCGAAGAAATTGCTGAGATCGAAGTAGGCAATACGGAAATCTCGCAGTCACAAAAGCTCTATACGATCATCAGCTTTTTGTTGCTGATAATTATCGTACCACTGATTCAGCTCGGTTCGGAAATGAAAAATAAAGAAACAATCGAATCGCTTAGCCTGCGTCATGATATCAAAAAATCGATTAGCATGATCAAAGAGAAGGCGCCGGATGATTGCATTGTTGATAAAACATTTGAAGCGAACAGGGTCATGCTCAAGGGCATTGGGGCTTACGAAGGCCGGCTTGAAGACGCTTCTTTTCTCAGTGAGATGATCGGCCCCGTGCAGGAATTGATGACTGGGGTCTTTAATGTCGGAAATGAAAAAGCGTTTACTGGTGTGGATAAGTGGCTGTACTATAAACCAGGTGTTCAGTACTTGACCGGCCGTGGATTTCTGGAGCATAAACAATTGCGTAAATCCTGGCGCGGTTCCGATAGCCAGCCCGACCCCGTGTTCGCCATTCTCGATTTTCAGCGCCAATTGGCCAAGCGTAATATTCAATTGCTCATCATGCCTGCACCAGTCAAGGCAATGATTCATCCTGAAAAATACACAAGTAGGTATGATGGAAAATCTGTTTTACAAAATCCGTCATACACGCAATTCCTTGCGGAGCTAAAGGACCCGGCACTTTTTCTCGATAAACGAATTGCCGACTATAGGGAATTGATTCGCAACCCGGATTTTACGTCCTATAAAGCAGTGCTCGAGCGCCTGGTAAAGGAACGGGAACTGCTTAAGAAACAAGCTATTATCATCTATGATCCATCTGAACTTATGTTGAAACTGAAAGAGCAGGGGCCTGTTTTTCTCGAAACAGATACACACTGGACTGCGACTGCTATGGCAGCGGTGGCAGAGGACCTGACGAAATTCCTCATCGACAAGGGCCTGGTAAAAACCGGCTATAACACCTACAAAAAAACAGCGATGCCAGTTTCCAATCTCGGTGATGTGGCTGGCATGTTAAAACTTCCTGAAGCAAAGGGCTATTACAAAAAGCAGAGTCAGGAGATTCAGCAAATCACTTTTGCGGATAAACTCTGGCGACCGGATAAGGAAAGCCCAGTGCTCTTTCTTGGAGACAGCTTCTCAAATATCTATTCACTCGGTGCGATGAACTGGGGTGAATCTGCGGGTTTTGCTGAACACCTTAGTGCCGGATTGAAACAGTCGATCGATGCCATAACACAGAACGATGCGGGTTCCAATGCAACTCGAAAAATCCTCTCTCGCGAATTGAATAAGGGCCGCGACCGCCTTGCAGGGAAGACGATTGTTATATGGGAATTTGCTGCTCGTGAACTGGCAGTAGGTGATTGGCAAATTTTAGATATGACCTTGGGTGAATTAAAAGAGTCTGAGTTCGTTACATTAGAAGATGAACAAACAATTGAAGTAGAAGGGATAATTGAAGCAATGACATTTCCACCCAAGCCGGGCTCTGTAACCTACAAGGACCATGTGGTACAGTTGCATTTGATCGATCTTAAGAGTACGAATAAAGCTGCCAATGGCCAGGAAGTACTAATCAATATGCAAAGCATGCGTAATTCGAAATGGACCTCCGTGGCACGCTACCGGGTCGGGCAGAAAGTGAAATTAAAACTTTATGCATGGGAGGGTGACAAGGAAAACAAGTATGGTAAATTTAAGACTGCCCTTTTACAAACAGAAGCGGGCGATGAAGATCCGCTCTGGGGTGAAGAAATAAATAAGGAATTGGAATGAAACGAATAGTCACACTGTTAGCTTTGGCATTTTGTGCGTATGCGCAAAATGATGCATTAATGAAAATTGCCGCTGAAAAAGCAAAGGCGGAGACAAATACCATCGGGCTTGATGGATTTGTTTTTACACGCAATGAATTGGTCCATCTATCCAAGGGATCTTTTCTCGGTGAAGCCGCAAAGAAAAATGGCATTGCCACAAAGGTGGCAAATCGTGAAGCCTTGCCTGCTTTGATTGCCTACAATGCAGAATGTAAAAAGTGGGGCGTGGATTTAATCATTGTTCCTATACCTGCAAAGGCAGTTGTTTATCCCGACAAGCTTGATGCATCCTTAAAAGTGAAGCCGCGGATTGATAAACATCACCAGGCATTTTATAAGGCGGCGAAAGACAAAGGCTTAAACCTTATAGATGTGACACAGCTTTTGATCGACAACCGCGATCATAAGGATGGCCTGATGTATTGCAAAACGGACAGCCACTACTCCGCTTTGGCTTGCCAACTGATCGCAACGGAAATAGCAAAATCGATAAAGGACAAAGCTTGGTACAAGGCCGCCGCAAAAGTAGAACTGAATGAGATCGAAGAGAGCATTGAGATTAACGGTGATTTGCTGGGGCAGTTACCCGAGGGCAAAACCGTGCCTGAAGAAAGCATTAAAGTTCGTAGGGTGACAGACAAAGATGGCAATGCCCTGGAGATCAATGAAGAGAGCCCGGTAATACTTCTCGGTGATAGTCATACCCTAGTTTATCATGATGGGGGCGACATGCTAACGACGAAAGCAGGCCTCTTCGACCAACTAGCTTATGAGCTAAAGATTGTCCCGCACCGCTTTGCCAACAAGGGCTCAGGCGCTACTGCACCACGAGTTTCATTATATCGCAAAGCAAAAAAAGGCGATTTCCTCAAAAAACGAAAAGTGATTATTTGGGTATTTACCGTGCGTGAATTTACCCAGAGCTTTAATGGCTGGCGAGCAAACGTGAAGCTTAAGAAGTAAAAAAAATACACGGCAATAATGCCGCTCCACAGTAACAAATAGATTGAGCTTGAGCGCTTGCATTTTTGCTGAAATATTAGTATGATAAAGAGTTCAATATTAACATGTGGGAATGAGTGAAAAAACTACCTCAAATACATTTGACCGACTCTGAAGAAGGCAAAAATGAGGACCTCGAAAACTTCAATGCACGTAAGGCCGTTGAAGAATCAGCAAGTCTTTCCCGGAAAAGCGAACCCAGTATCCTTGGAGAATCCCGCATTAAAGAGCAGGATGATGATGCGGATTTCATTCGTATCACGGAAGAGATAAATGATGAGCTTGACCATGACTATGATCTGGATGAATTGATTGCCGATTTCAAGGGCGATGTGAAAACACCTCGGTCCTCGCTGATATATGACCTCACACTTGCAGTGGTTGCTTTTTTACTTGTTGCAGTTGTCATAGGCTATGGCTTTATTATCATTGGGGTTAGCCTGCTTGGTATTATCATTAGTGGCCTGGCTGTATTTTCATCTATTGCTTTAATCTTAAAACTCATATTAGCGGTGGTCGCTCCACTCTCTCTGCTCTTTTCATTCTTCATGGCAAAGTCCTTATTCTATAAGGATGATGAAGAAGCAGAAAATTTTTATATTAGTGAGGAGCATGAACCAAAGCTGTATGCATTTATTTCAGAAATTTCCAAAAAGTTGAATGCCCCTATCCCCACAGAAATTCATTTCTCTACAGATGCCAATGCCTATGCAGGATTCAAGGATGGTATTTTTTCTTTTCATAAGACAAAAATGATATTATGTATTGGCTTGCCCCTGGTATATGGATTAAACCTCAAACAATTTACCGCTATTATGGCACATGAGATGGGCCACTTTTCGCAGGGCTTTGGTATGCGCTTTTCCTATATGATCCGGCGTATTACTCATTACCTCATGCGTATTGTTTATGCCCGGGACTTCTTTGATGCCAAGCTAGCCGCCGCCGCCGAAACAAAAGCGCTGTTTCTTTTCTGGCCAATAATTTATGCGCTTATTTTCTATGTTTGGCTGAGCCGAAAAATTCTTGAGGGCGTGTGTTATTTATGCGTCATCCTCTCATTGTACTTCACACGCCAAATGGAATATGATGCGGATAAGGCAGAAGTACTCTTTGGCGGTTCCGAGCTCTTTGAAAAAAACTGTTATGATTTAAAAATTTTGAATTTAGCGAGTTCGTTTGCAGTATCTTCATGCCGCAATAGTTCCAGCGACATGAAACTTGGCCGTAATTTTCCACGATTAATTGTTGTCAATCGCATCTTAATCAAACATAAACATAAAGAGATGATTCGCCAAGAGATCAAGGAATCGGAAACAGGGCGTTTTGATACACACCCATCTGACAAGGATCGTATCCAACATGCGCTTAGTTTAAAAGAGCAAGGACTTTTTACTCTGGAAATCCCCACCAAAGCACTGTTCAATAATTTGGATAAAATAGCTCAAGAAGCGACACTCAATTTTTACAAAGCAGTGATTGGTGAAGAGGAATTAAGCAAGATGAAACTCATCACCGCAGAAGAAAGCGTGCGCGATCTTGAGTTACTGGTACAAGGGCTTGATAAGACAAGGCAGCTCTATTCATTTGATGCGGAGTATGAATCCCCTGTCTTCATCTGCAGCAATGATATAATTAAAAGTCTTCAGCTTGATTCACAAAAAGAAAAATTGGCCAAGCTCCGGAAACAGATAGAGGCAGCCTCTGAGAAAGTGAGAGCCGATTATATCAAGCACGAGAACATAGAATCGGAAATGAAATGGCTCGAATTTCTGACTGAAATCATTCAGGGTGGCGTGCTGTTTGACTTGTGGGCTCATTATGACCGAAATGAAACGGAAATTCAAATAAACAGGGACCACAGTAATTTGACTGAAATGATAAAGCCGTTTGCAGCGACCCTCGATGCTCAGCGAAAACTTTGCAAAGAGCGTATCATTATTGCTTTATCGATCATCTTTCACGATCCCGGCATGGCGAGTGAAAAACGTGTCCTGCAAAAGATGAAGACCATTTTAACAACCATGGATGTTCTTTCGAGTATTCATTATGAAATAATGGGGCTTGGTAAAGAAGTGCGAATTATGTCTGAGGCGATCGAGCGTTTAGAAGAAACGCCCGCTGCAATTACAGTACTCAAGGACCGTTTTGATAAAGTCGAAAAACGCATTAAACGAATTCATCAGAAACTATCCGGCTTTCCTTACCCCTTTGAACATCCTAAAGGAGAGATAACGATTGCCCAATATATCGAAAATGATTTACCGGAAAGCGACAACCTTTTTGAGATGTACTACTGTGCAGAGAATCTATATCAGAAGATGCGGGGTCTTTACTATCGCTGTCTAGGTCAAATCGTTAGCACGACTGAAAAAGTTGAAATCGCCCTTGGTTTCGATCCCCTTCCAGAACTAGTGGACGAGCAAAACTAATCGTCTTCAGGATTGAAATATATTTGGTGGCCAATAATGCCCACCCACAGTAAGAAATAGCGTTGCGATTTTTTTAGGGCTCTAATGACCATGGTTTTTTCTCAGCTCAGTTTCTTCCCATCACTTATTTGCATGACCCAATCATTCATTTGTATGCAGCGCTCCCTGCTCAAGGCTTGCTTGTGGCCTGTGTATGCATATGGCGAAAGCACGAGCAGTCTACCTTTAGCACATAAGTCGAAATAATTTCCAGGAGGTTTGTACAAGGGCGGGAAGCCTTCTGGCTTGAGCAGGATGAGACTGCCATAGTCCTCATCCATAAGTGCTTGTGCGATTTCTTTTTCACCTTGTGAGATGAAAGGAGATATCAATACGGCTCCACGCCAGGCCTGTTCAAGTACATCGGATTTCAGGTCTGTGAGTTCTCCAGGAGAAATATTACGAGAGACCTGTACTTGCATCATCTCCGGTTTATCCAAAAGAAACATATTGCCGAAACCGTTCCAATTCGCAGCTTGCGGTAGGCGCTGATTATCCAAATGGTTGATGCGAATGAACAACTCTGGATGAGCGCTTTTTACGCAATAACGCCGTGGATTGTCGTGAATGTATTGGCGCTCGTTGTGTAAGGTGTCGATGTTCATGATGATGCGGTCATGGTAGCCTTCCTCCCAAACATCCAGGGAAGGGTCCTTTAAATGTTTGCGTAGTTCGGAGGTGACACCACTTTTAAATCCGCGAATAGTTAGGCCGACGGGCTGTGCAAGTTCTTCTTTTACGTAGAGAATGCCATGGATGTGGTCTGGCATTACAACCAAGGTATTGGTCTCAATTTCCGGGCGATGCTTAGATATCTCCTTCCAGCGTCGTTGCACGATCTCACCTGCTTCGGAGAGATCGGTGCGGTTGTCACGACAGCTTCCAAAGAGTTGCTTGCGCCCAGCCGTCAGAATAGTGACCATGTAGAACCCAACACGGGTATAGTCATGAACATTCATGCGCTTTATCATTACGTCTCCTCATTTTGGTGGCCAATAATGCCCACCCACAGTAACTGAACTGCTTGTGTATTCCAGCACAGTAAATTTGTGACTGTGCTGCGCATTTACTCTAGCTCTACAGTAGCATGGGAAAGAAACAAAACGTAGGGCTCATTTTGGTGGCCAATAATGCCCACCCACAGTAACTGAACTGCGGGTGTATTCCAGTGCTGTTAATTGCTACATTTTTCTCGCGTAGCTATTTGTTACTGTGGAGCGGCATTCTTGCCGCGTATTTAGTTTTGTCCTATCCCGCTAAACCCCTTGACTTCGTCGAGGATTCTGGTTTATTTCCTAGTAACAATTCATTGGAGAAAATATGAGCCTTGATGCAGAAGCATTTGCCAACCGGCCCTTTCCGGCCTTGAGCCAGTCCCAGCGCTATCACCTGGAGGTGAATGGTTATGTGATACTTGAAAATAATTTAACGTCGGATGAAACCGGGCGTTATTATGAAGCGATGAAACGGCTCGACCACGACTTTAAGAACTGCGACGACCCAGCCAATGCAACAATCCGTGGCTGTAGACGGGATGTAAATTGCAGTGATCACCATATACACTTTAACCACATCCTTGAGGCGGAACCTGAGTTTCTCGAATACGTCACACACCCAAATATAGTCGCACCCTGTGAAGAGTTGCTGGGCGGTGAAGTACGCTATGAAGAATCCGAAGCCATTATTAATTCGCGACTGCCCGAGGTACCAGATAAGGTAGAAGGGTTTCATTTGGGTACGCGTCATGGTTACGGTACCTATATCGAAAATGGCCTCTTTCATTGCCATCTTGTAAAATGCATTACGAATCTGACTGACCTAGGTCCTGATGACGGCGGCACATGTGTGATTGCCGGCAGTCATAAGCTGGATATTCCTCAAGGCAGCATGATCAGTGCAGCTCGGGAAGACCCCTCATTGATTCATCAAGTGATTGCCCCTGCCGGATCCACGCTGCTCTTTTCAGAATCGCTGGTACATGCTACAGGTCCTATCCGCAGTGATAATGAACGTTGCATTATCATCGCTGGATTTGTCCCGCCATTTTTGCAAGCCTGGAACGGCCAGGAACCGTCAGAAGAATTTCTTGAAACTGTACCGGAACATCTTCGCGATCTGCTCTCCGGTGCTAAACGTTACAATTGGAAGCGACAATTCAGAAGCTTGTAATGGTAGCTGGGAACGCGCGCGGCTCGAGGCTGTGTAAAAACACATAGAACTTTCCAAATAGTGCCAGAATGCAGTAAGCGCGCTATGTAGTGAGCCCATGCTTGGGCGTTTCGCAGCTTTGACAGCGAAGAATCGCTTAACTACATAGAAAAACGTCCTTTTTCACACACTCTGGGCTCGCGGGCAAATAAAAGATTTTATGGCAAACAGTTTCCATTATGCATTCAATGTAAAAGATCTGGCAAGTACCCGTATGTTCTACATAGATATTCGATATGCTCAACTAATTATTAGCTCAGAGCCCAGCATTTCATTATAGAAAATAAGTGAAGATTAGTGGTTTAACCTTATGCATCCCTTAAATCAATATACCCCTCGCCCTTTGGGCCGCGTTCACCACGAACGAGGTAGACAGGGATGGGGTGCTTTTCGAGATCAACCCAGGCAGTGTCTGTGCTGCAAAAGCGGATGGTATAACCAGCTCTTCGGCGATCGCTAGTGTTCTGGTCGCCGCCATGAATCAGGTGCGAATCATGTATCGATAAACTGCCTGCTTTCATTGTTAAGGATACTGAAGAAGCCTCCTGCTCCGGGCTGACATCAACGCGTTTCTTGAGGAAGCCATTTTTACCGGAATCCAGCATCTCCAATTGTTTGTAGCCCAGATGTGATCCGGGGATGACTTTCATGGGTGCGTTGT
>JABSQK010000058.1 GCA_013215875.1 Lentisphaeria bacterium | reverse complement strand
GCGGTCTTTTCTTGTTACTCGATTTAGTCTTTGTTTGTCGCTTACTCATTGGTAAACTCCTTTTAAGTTACTAAAAAAACTTCAAAAGAGTGTTACCCTATTAATAGAGACGAAATTACAATTCAGTGGTAGTTAGCACAGATAAAGAAGATAATTATTATACGCGAGTATTTAAGTCGAAGTTAATCAGTCAGCAGGAATATATTGCGTATTTATTAGCCTACATTGATAATCCCATAATAAAAAGACCAATAATTGAAATGAATATGATCGCACTTCTGGAAAAACTCCCACTTAGCGATAAAGAAAAAATTAAAATTAAATCCCGGAAAGCTATAGTCAAAAAATTAATAAAACCTGAAAAACCTGCTATTGGAAAAACTAAAATAAAATATTTTGAATATGAGTTGCTGTTTAATAATAAGAAGAAGAGTGATAGATTATTAGTATTTGAGCCTAATAACAATTTGAAATTCTATTTGGAAAACCATTCAAAATCCTTGCTCTATACTATTGCCAAACAATACTCTGCAGATAAAATTAAGGATATAAAAGGCATTCTTATAAATAAAAAATATGATTCCATTCTTACTAAACTTGATGATGACCAAGACTTCATAGAAGTCACTCGTAGTAAAACGAATCAATTCTTGGACTTCCATAAAATTTCCAAGATTGTTGTTATTTCATCTGGTAAATATAAAATTGCGATTACTAAGCTAAACTACAATGGGTGGAAACTTCTTGGTTTAAGATTAGCAACCAAATCATATACAGAAATAAATGCTCAAGTGTATGTCTATCAGGATAAGAAATGGTTCTATGGTGGTGATAAATATGATGAAGTCATCAATAGTCTTAAGATTACAGAGGTAGAAAAATTAAGATTACTTCGATTGGTAACAATTATTGAATTGGAAAAATACTTTATGATATACTTAACAGAGCGAATGGCCCAGAAGAAATCCTTCAAAGCTGGTAATATACTCAGTTCAGATGGTGAAAACTTACTGAAAAAGCTTATTAATAAGAAATGAAACACTTTAAGAAGGGCTTATTACTTCTTATAGTTGCCATTTTAGCCCTTACCCTCTACCTCCTACCTACTCAGAAAAATTCTCCTGACTTAAGCAAGGTTAAAAATGTTGAAAAGGAAATAGTAATTCTTGCTAAGAAAGCTGAAGAAATTAATATTTCCAGTAAACCTGCTATAATAGCACCCATGGTTTCACCTGGAATATTTGCAAAGTTCGATTCTTTAGAACAGTCAAAACGCTTTGATTTCATAAAAGAAAATCTCAGGAATTATAACCTTACGGATGTAGAATATAACTGGCTTAAAAAACAAATTAAAGATAAGGGACTATATATAGTAACTCGAAATGACATGTGTAGTATGTTGGTAAACCAAAAAAAGAAAGATCCGGATCTTTATCTAACATTCATTGATTTTTATGAGGATAAATCTGAAAGCCCAAAATGGCGTGACTATGCAGTTCAATTTATTGGACAATCTCTCCCTCTAACGGAAAATGATAATGATAAAGAAGGAATTTATCAAGTTTTATTAGATATTGCTAAATATGATACTACGCTTATTCCTGGTACCGCAATGCTACAACTAGCCCAACAAGAAAGTCATGGAAATATTAAACTAGACAAGAGATATGATCAACTTATGGATTGGTATTTATCATCTGATAAAACTAAAGAAAGTATAAAAATATCACTGATCGGAATTATTGCTAAACGAAAAACAAAAAAACATTTGCCCATGCTGCGTGAAATAATAAAAACATCAGAACGTATAGGTATGCGTCGAGCATCAATTGCAACTATTGGATTGATTGGAG
Organism: Lentisphaeria bacterium; assembly: GCA_013215875.1. GTDB lineage: Bacteria > Verrucomicrobiota > Lentisphaeria > JABSQK01 > JABSQK01 > JABSQK01. The sequence continues at coordinate 4,076 of JABSQK010000058.1, read as the reverse complement.
ATAAATCAGATATTGAATTAATTAAGCCTTACCTCCAAGATGAGAATAAATTGGTTGTCATGGCAGCAAAAGCTGCTACTGTGAGACTCAAAAAACTATAAATGGTGTTTTATGAGAAATATAAAGTCTTTGTGTAGATGTAAAAATTGCGAAAGGTGTTTTAGTACAGATTCTAAAAATCTAGGAACAATTGTTGTCTGTGATCATTGCAGCAAAGAGACGATTGCTGTTGAAGGTAGACCATATAAAGATGCTGATAATTTAGGCCTTATTGTATTTTTAGGAGTCATATTCAGTGTATTGTCATTCATTGGATATTTAATGAAGGTAATAGTCCGTAATGGCAATATACCTATCGGTGCCTTTTTGTTTACTATTATCGCTTATGGTTTTAGTTGCGTTGTTAATAATCAAAGATAAATATCAGCGACTAAAACTGCCCTTCAAAGATTGCCGCTTACCAATACACCTCCTATTGATAATCAATCATGCTGCATACCTCGACTCAATTGAATAGTCCCACTTAATTTATAATCAAGTTCCTAGCCGGGGGTTAATTTTATAACGATTTTTATTTACTTTAATGAATGAATATATAGATATCCCTTGGCTGTTTCAAGGCATTTTGTCTATGGATGGGCTTGAAATAAGGGGCAGTTTTAGTAGAGTATGTTGCATGAATCAATTACCTAAATTTACCCCAAAACGTTGGGTTATCCTCATAACTGCGCTGATAATTGTTATTACTGTTGTAATGATTAATAAGAGTGAATCTCGGATTCAAAAGGTAAATAAAGATGTCGAAAAGAAAGTCTTTTTTCTAAAAAAAGACCATCATAAAACTATCCAAGATAGCAACCTACCACCAAAGCCTTTGAATTCACCAAAAGTTCCTACACAAAAACTCTTTGAAGCCTTCGATTCACAAACCCAGGATGAACGCCAGAAATTTATTAAGGCTAATCTAAGTAACCATGACCTTTCTAGAAAAGAATATGCATGGCTAAAAAATCGAATAGAGGATAAGTCTCTGTATATCGTGAACCGCAATGATATGGCATCGATGATGGTCAATCAACGGCGCAAGGATCCAGATTTGTATAAACTCTTCATTCAATTCTACGAAGATCCAGAAGAAACGTTTCAATGGCGGGAATATTCCGTGCAGTTCATTGGCCAAGCGTTACCATTGCAAGAAGAAAGACAAATAGTTCATAGTAAGCTCATTGAAATTGCCAGGGAAGACAAGACACTTATAGCGGGGACAGCTATGATGCAGCTTGTCCAGCAGGAAGGCTTTGGAAATATTCAACTCGACTTTCGTTTTGATGACCTTCTAGATAAGCACCTGAAATCGGAAGCAACAAAAACAAGTGTTAAAATGTCCTTGATTGGAATTATTGGCAAACGAAAAGATGTTGAACGTTTGCCCCTAGTGCGGGAAATACTCAAAACTACAGAAGATAATAAATTACGCCGTCTATCGATAGGGACCATTGGTCTAATTGGGGATAAGACAGATTGTCAATTGATCAAACCTTACCTTAAAAGCGATAATAAATTAGTTGTCAAAGCGACTAGAGCTGCATTGAATAGATTGATCCAGAAGTAGAAATGTAAACAATATATGCACCTTAAAAAATAGGGGTAATGTGAGCGTAGCTGTCATCCGGGGCCAAACAATGTGTAACAGTTTTATCATTTCAGAGAAAGAGCCTTTTTTTCATATCTAAAGAAAATGATCCCGTGCTCATGCTACCCATTTAGGTATCCTTATGTAAGGATAACCTAGATCTAGGAGATGCTGGTACCCTGTATGCCTGTCTATCACCCGAAGGGAATAAAGCAAGAATAGTTTGGCAGTGCTATTAATTGATTATGAAATTAACTTTATACATAAAAAGGATAACAAGCAACTTCTCTGGGCAAGCCAGAGACTTGAAACGTTCAATGTACGAAAATGGTAACACTCTTTTGATTTATTAAATCGGCAGGGTAGGGGACTTGTTAATATTTCACCTTTTCCACTTCTTCAATAATCGCATCCTGCGATGTACGATCATAAAGCTTTGTCGTATTGGGGGAAGCATGGTTTGCCAATTTCTGAGCTTCCTCTAAACTACCAAAATTAGCCAGGTAAGTTGTAATGCCTGTGGCTCTAAAGGTATGGCAAGTGACATCAGCATTAAGACCGCAGGCGAGGGCGCGTTTTTTAATCATTCGGTATGTTGAAACTCGTCCAATTGCCTTGGCGGTTAAATCATCACTGCGGCCGCGAAAGGAGCGGAATAGGGGAGTGGCCGGTTCTTTGTGCAATCCCGTCTTAATTAAATAAGCATCGAGGTAATTTATAAGTTCATGATGAACCGGCATGAGATGTTCTTTACCGCCCTTCTCATGCAAACGTAAATATTTAACGCCGTTTCGATCATGATAATCATTTACTTTTAGACTACAAACTGCTGATACGCGTGCAAATACATATGCCATGACTGCGATCATTGTACGATCACGCATGCCTTTATTTGTATCCGTTTCGATGCTCTCGATAAGCGTTAATACTTGATGGGGCGCTAAGACTGGTGTTGCTCCTTCACGTCTTGAAAACCTAGGTGCCTTTACTGTCCGTGATGGATTTGTTTCCATCAACCCAGTGTTAGCAAAATAATCAAAAACCTGTCGTAAGGAATACAATCTATGCTTGGCTGTCATGGGACAATAATCGCTTTCAACGATATCGATGTAGGATGATATTAGAGGCGCAGTTATCTCGAGGAAACCAAGCTTCTTTTCCGTAGCCCATTCAAAGAAATGATTACAGGAGTTAAGATAAGATTCCCGGGTATTTGGATTACGTACAACGGTTATAAAAAAGTTCATGTAGCATAGGATGAACTCTTCACCGGCTTGATTAATTATTCCAGGAACAAGTGGCCGAAACTCGGCTTCGAATTCATCGAGGTTGTGAAGGTTTTTCATTTTGTCTTTCATAGTATAACTATCGTCAGAAAGCAAGTAGATGCAATTTATTAAGTAACATAACATTATTCACTATAAATAACACCTTGAGGTTAAAATATTGTCATTAAGTAACATAACTTATATTATGTTACTTAATGACAAGGTTTATCCAGCAATCCAAATTATGTTTTGTATTTACTCTATTTGTTGTCTAGCTCAGCTTTTATACACTCTATAAAAAAATTTGTATGAAAGCCTAAGACTTTAAATTTTGGAAGAATCTTAGGCATATGAATTACATCAATTCCTTCTGGATTTGTGCCTATTTTTTTGATAAATTTTTGATTAAATCTGGATGCAAATCCGTTCCACTTCATTTTCATTCGGCCAACAAAGCCATTAATTTGAAATGATGCAGCTAGGTAATCCTGTGAATAGATATTTATGAATGCCTTTTCTGATTGATTTAATGTTGCCACCATAGAAAGTTGGTTAACCGTAAGCTCATATGATTTTATTTGAAACTCCACTATCATGCCTTTAGAAAATTCATCCCGGTCACCACTAAGTTCTTGACGTTTTAATGATATAGATGCATTTGTAAATGTGCCAGGAATTCGAAAGGATATAGATGCACTGACTTTATGAAGCGGTATTCCATTGTTCCTGAAAATAATCCTGAAGTGTGAAAATGATTGTCCATTATTTTCGGATGATTGACAACTTGATGCCTCACATTTATCAACATTGATTATAACACTATTATTACGTCTGGATTCCCTTATAGTATACCATATTGCAACTAGCCCGGTTAAGCAACCGATGTAACTTATAACATTTTCCAAGTATCACTCCTTATGTTTTAAGTCGATACTATAACATACTTTTGAAAAAAGAAATTCTGTCAGCACGGATGAATGTGCTCATGGGTATTACGGCACGAGCACGAGTGGAAAGAATATTGTGAACGCTTCGTGTAATGCACCCCTTTTTCAAGGGGGATGATTACGTAGTCCCTTCAAAACATTCTTTTTGACTTTTTTAGTTAGTTTTCATGCGACATAATACGGATTGAAATTTTTCTCATATTCGTATGGGGTCATATAATTCAATGT
>JABSQK010000579.1 GCA_013215875.1 Lentisphaeria bacterium | reverse complement strand
GAAAAGATAATTTTTAAGCTATTGACGAGAATCAAAAAAGAATTTAAGTAATGAAACACTTTTTCTGAGATTAAAAAATCCAGAACTAAAGAGAAGATACCTTTGTCTCTTAGGCTATATCGCTAAGATAGCTGGCACCATCAATTTTGCTTGCGATATCTTGCCTGTCACCATCATATTAATGAGAAAAGCTATTTGACTTCTAATCTGCAGAAGATTACTTTCATCTTAACCAAAGAGAGATTTTTGATGCAGCTAATAAAGTATTTATTAATTTTTATACCGACTATGTTTTTTCTTAACTCACCTGTTTATGCTCAGAAGGAGCTTGCAGATAAAGTTTTGGCCCTCACAGGAGCCCGCACAAAAGTTGTCTGGGCCCACGGGATTGATGTCAATAAAAAGCATTGGGGAACGCATCCACCTTTTTTCTCTTTGATGACATTTGATACCAAGACAGAAAAGATCATTGAACTTCTTCCTGGCCCAAAGGGATATAGCAATCCACGAATCATGCCAAATGGTAAAACGATTATTTATATGAGCGGCGGCACTATCTATGCGATCGACTGGGACGGAAAAAACAAACGCAATATTGGTAGTGGTTTTAATTACTGTAACTGGGTGGACCCTAAAACAAAAATTGAATGGGTCTATTATGCCAGGGGCGAATTCTCTTCACCCATTTCTCGCGTACAAGTAGATAACCCAAGCAAAGTTGAAGTTGTCTGGAAGGAAAAAGCCCAAGGTTCAAGCGCGTTTCAAGTCTCAGCCGATGGTACGCGTGCCGGTTGTTTAAAGGCACATCCTGCCGGCGGGGTGATTTTTCTAAAAGAAAATAAACATGAAATATATGGTAGTGGCTGTGAAAATGGCCTGGCACCAGATAACAGCTATCGGTTTTTTCACATGGGAGGAAGTGTCGCTCATGGAGGTATTATGTTGTATGATGCAGGTGGCAAAAATGGACGAGCCTTGCGATTTGGTTTTGGTGAAAGCTGGAACCCGAACTGGTCGACGCATTCGCAATTTATGACCGTATCCAATCCAAATTCTGGCAAGAGTCAGGATGTATTTCTCTTTAAGTTTAACAAAGATTTTACTGGTTTCGATGGCAAGGTAAGGATTAGTAGTGCCCCTGGACAAGATCTCAATTCGCATGCGTGGATAGAGCAGGCTGGCCTTGGCGATTTTATGGGCGAAGCGCCTTATAAGATATCTTTTCCCAATCCGGGCAAGGGAACATGGGAGTGGGATTTTGGTGATAAGAAAACAGGCAAGGGCGGAGCCGTATCACACACTTATAAAAAGCCGGGCGACTACAGCGTTACTGCCACTCAGGGTAAGCTTGAATATACTGGATCGGTTAAGGTTATATCAAATGTAGCTGTTAAGGTGCTTTCAAGTACCTTGATGGATGCGTCAACATTACTTATAACTTTCAATCAGTCAGTAATTCTCGACGATGCCAAAGCAAAACTGAAATCGGGCACCAAAGTCGTGAGTATCACTGCGGGAAAGCGTGCAGCAGATCTCATTCTTAAGTTGAGCGGCCCTCTGGCAAAAACAGATTCTCTGTCATTTACCGGTGTAAAAAACTTAAGTAAAACGAAGGGCGTAAAATCGAGTGCCACAGTTAAACGGCCCGCCTGGCCTAAGAGTCGTAAAAACCTGCTCTTGCTCATGGGGTCTAAAAATGAACGCTTCCATTTCTCTCAAAAGGAAAAGACATTTGTGCCCACAGAACTCAAGCCGATTAATATTGCCAGGATTGATCCACTCGGGCGTCTGGTGCTTCATGGTGGTATTTTTGCAATGGCCTCCGCAGGCGATGGCATTCCATCGGCGGTTAAAAAGCAGAAAGCCTTTTCTATTGAAACAGTGATTCATACGAGCAGCCTGAAGCAGGGTAAAAATGATGCACGCTATATTGTAGCCAATCGCGCTGGGCATGATGATAGGCATATTAATTTCGCACTGGTCCAGAAAGGGCCAAAGCTCTATATCTATCTGCGAGTTAACATGAAAGGTAAATCAACTGCCGCTAAAGTTGGCCTTACAGTGCTGAGTGATAAGAGCCCTAACCATATCGTTGTTAGCTACAAACCCGGTGAACTTCTCTGCTTCCTGAATGGCAAAGAAGTAAAACGTGTCGTTCAGTTGACTGGCGATCTGCCATGGAGAGATATACATTTCATACCTGGCTCAGAAAAATGGGGATTTAGTTTTGGCGGGGATCCCGGATTTGATGCTATACCCTGGTGGGGAAAACTTGAGCGCCTGGCTATTTTCGCGCGGGTGATGAGTAAAGACGAAATTGAATCCAACTACTCAGTTTTCAAAAAAGGCAGTAGTGCCCGGCCAAAGATTCCGCGTTGTGCTGTACGGGCAAAACTGATCGCTAAATCAAAACCGCCCAGAGCAAAGGAAACAGTCTATAAAGATGCCCTGATTCTAAATGAGTACGAAGTTCAACAAGTCCTTATGGGTAAACTCGAAAGCAAAAAGATTCGCATCTTGCAATGGGGCATGATCAATCGACAAGCAGCCCCGAATAGTAAGATTAGAATCGGCACGGTTCACAAACTTCTCCTCGAACCGAAAGACAAACATCCGGAATTAGGTAGCGAGTTTATCGCAGCTACCATTGATGATGATGACGATGTCGATGTCTATTTAGATATCACGCCGGTGATTAGGTAGATTTGAATAGGGTGGTATATTTAGCGGGTGGGCAAAAACAGTCCAATTTGATCTGTACGAAAAAGGCATCTACCTGCAAATTGGATTTAATACTGAGGCAGATGATACACTTTCGATTATACCTAGCTGATCTAAAAATTATTTAAATATACTGCAGAGAAAAACTTGGAAATAGTAGTATCGTTCACATAGAAGTTACTTACATTTTACAAGATAAATGATAGAAAGGAGACTTATGAAACACGTACGATTATTGATTTACACAGGGATTATTTATATTAGCGGATGCTCAACAGGTAAAATTGTTGAGAAAGAGGAGTTTACATTAGCGCCTTATGAAATAACAATCAAGCAACGTCGGTCTGAATCCATTAAGGTTCTGGGGGATCATATTTTCCTGCATATTGATGATATCACCCGGGGCCAAACATTTGTTAAACTGAATTCCGAAGAAGTTGAATATATTCGTACAAAAGTTATGAAACCTGGAGATATTATAAGTTTTAAATATTCAGGCTCTAAAGTATTCCTAATCATGACGGAATTGCATAATTTTGCATTTAGTGGTGACTACTGCGTATTTTCTCTTTCAACAATAAAGCCAACTGAGAGTCAAATTGCCAAAATCAAGAAAGATAACTTGCCTGCGAGTCCTCCTGATTCTAATGAGAAAAAGTAAACTTTTTTTAATTAAAAAAACAAGGGTATAGCTCTTAGCATTTTCTTTGCAGTAAATATTAATTATTGATCTATTTCAGCCAATAATCCAAATCCTGGTTTAAATTGTTTGGCTCCTAAGTCCATTTAACAATTAAGATAACAACTGCATCTTACCTTTTTTAAAAGATCGATTATGTTAAGAGAATGAAACGTCTGTGTGGGACTTTCTTAGAGAGAAATGGATGAAGGAGATTTTATATGTTGCCTACGATAATAGCCATATTCATTGGCTGTTTTATTTTAGAAAGAATTTTTGTTGGTTGGAAACTTCCTGTTGTTAAGACCTGGCCTCTTCGAGTAATCCTGATAAATGTTGTTCAATTATTTGTTGTTATTATTGCTGGCTATACCTGGGAAATTTGGCTTTCCTCGTGGTCTGTATTTAATTTATCCGCCCATGTCTCCTATGTGCCAGGGGGTTGTATCGCCTATTTCATCACCACTTTCATTTTCTATTGGTGGCATCGCTGGCGCCATGAAATTGATTTCTTATGGATTGCCTTTCACCAGATACATCACAGTCCACAACGGCTCGAAGTAATTACATCATTTTATAAACATCCTGGTGAGATGATCGTAAACTCAATCATAGGCAGTCTGCTTGTCTATACCTTCCTAGGTTTGTCAGTGGAAGCAGGAGCAATCTACACTTTCTGTACCGCGATAGGTGAATTTTTCTACCATACCAATGTGAAAACTCCGCGCTGGATTGGATTTATATTTCAACGTCCGGAAATGCACCGGATACATCACCAGGCAGATCGACATAAAAATAATTATGGCGATATCGTCTGGTGGGATATGTTATTTGGCACTTATGAAAATCCAAAAGAATGGATTCATAGCTGCGGCTTTACGACTGAAAGAGAAGATAATTTAGTGGCCATGTTAGCATATAAGGATGTGCATAAAGAAGATGAATAACTGCTGCAAATAAGGAATAATTTATGGATGTGATGGAAGAACAAGACTATGACCCTTTTTGGGACATTGTTTTTATTGAAGGATGTGATTTTCATCCCCACTTTGATGGTTACTTATACAATCTCTTCACATGCGAACTTCCTTGTGCATCGGCAATTGAAACTGAAAAATTGTTTGTTTCATATGCGGTGGAAATTGCTCAATGGCTCATTAACCATCAAAGGAACTATGGAAAAGGGGATCAATTTCAAATTATTATCGGTTGGCCTCGATCTGTCAGAACTACCAGTCGCCAGGTAATAAAGACTGGCGGTCCTTTTAAAACTATAGAGGAAATTGCAAACGGGGATATGGCTGTTCCTATGAGACCCTATTGGGATAACAATATTTTTTAATGTCAACGATCATTTAAGAATCAATAATTGACTCTCTATAGCTTAGAAAAACTTTATTACTTACAGTCAGTATAATAAATAAACAAACCAAAAACCACGGAGAGTAAAATAAATTGTTGGAAACTAAAATTGTTTCAGTTGCAACATGCCGGTTATTTAAATAAACCTCTAGCTTTAATGGTCCACTAGCAAAATTCACACCCGAAAACCACCAATAATTGGTAGAATTAACTTGATTATCACCCGTTTTACGAGAGTGTCCCTTTTTATCTACTAATCTGACGTACCAGGAACCATTCGATACCTTTTCAAAGCTTGAAAAAACTTTTAACTTGCTACCGCCATTTCTTAAAACAGTAATTCCTCTATTAGGAAACTTTTTTGTGAAAATACCTTTTGTTAAAGCAACACTTACACGATGATTAACTTTTTCGCCTTGTTTATTTACAGTTTCAAACTCGTGAGACTTAATTGAACTGGTGCTGCCACTAAAATACCATATGAGACTCAAAAAAACTAGCGATACTGAAACCGACAGATTAATAATCAACGCCTTTTTAAGTTTTCTTCTATTTTCCTCTTTTCTTTCATTTTCTGAGCGAATATAAGCTTTTAAGAAATCATCATTCAGGTGGTCTTTTTCATTTCTCTCAATTTCTGTTTTTTTTACTTTTCTTAAAAACTGCTCAATATCATAATTATTATATCCTTCGTCAAATAACCATTCCTGCTGTTCTTCATTGAGATAGTCATCTATATTTATTTCCTTAACAGACTGAGTATATTGATTTTGCGAAGAAGCTGCGATCTGTTTGTTCGTCGATAGTTGATTTACAAAATCTTCACAACTGTTGAATCGGTCTTCTGGGCTTTTCGCCAAGGCACGTTTTATTGCACTATTTCGAACAAAACTTAATTCCTGAATGTCCTGAGGAATATCATGTACAACTGTGTTGTGCATCAATTCCAAATCACCACTTTCAAACGCTGTTTGAAAAGGCAGTTCCCCCTTAATCATTCTATAGAAAGTAACAGCTAAAGCATATTGATCTGTTTCCTTTCCCTGCTTTTCGCCCTTCCACTGTTCAGGAGCCATATAAGGGCGTGTTCCCGAAACATCTTTTACAGAACCTTCTTCGCTATCAGATACAACTCTGGCAGCCAATCCAAAGTCGAGGATCTTTATTCCATCTTCAGAAACCATGATATTTCCGGGCTTTATATCCCGGTGAATAATATTTCTGCTATGTGCATAATCCAGAGCTTGTGCAAGTGGCTTTAATATCTCAAAACTCCCTTCAACTGATATCTTTTTCCCGGGAAATGTTTTTATCCATTCATCTAAAGTTATACCACTTACGTATTCTTGAACCAGTAAAAAATCCTTCGGAGCGAATCCAATATCAGAATCAACTTCAAGCACTTCATGTAAATGATAGACAGAGGCAATATTAGGATGATTTAATTTATGAATCAGGGCAAAATTTTGTCTGACTTTTTCAAGCCCTGCTTGATTTTTCGAGAGCTTTGGAGGGAGTGATTTTAATGCAACCAGAATACCTGATAATGAATCAGTTGCAAGATAAACTATACCGAAAGCCCCTTTGCCAAGTTGAGAATGGAGTAAGTATCGATCAACTCTACCTATAACCGGCAAATCTGGATTACTTTTACTGTCTATTTTTAAAGGGCTGTCATCTTCTGTTAATTCTAAGTCAAGATTAATCTATTGCTGAATTGTATTTCCAATATCAAGGTCTAAGTCTTCTGAATTGCCTTGTACAGTTTTCTCGATATCCAACGGATCTTGGTTCGGTTCGTTTATGGTTTTTTCTAAATCATCCAAATCATCCATCAAATACCCACTTAGCATATTAAATATGCTAAACTATACAGCACTTACAATATTTAAAGCCATAACGGTATAATTAAATTAAACGAAAGTATCAAAATTCTTATTACTGTAATACTTCCACCGATATGTTTTTTAAAACGGGAGTTCGTCTAGCGACAGTCTAATTAATATTTAGGGCAGAGGTCACGATTACCAGTGAGGGAGTGAACTTTTAGAATGCCGAATGACGATTCCGCACCACGGCGTGTCGCGGCTACTTTAAAGAGCGAATCAATTTATGCTTTCTTCTAAAAAAAACCATTGATCCATAAGGCTTGTGGTGGTATGGTTTGAGCTACTGGAGACTGTAAATGTATCGGAAACTGAAAACTTCGCTGGCCCTAATACTCACACTATTAACAACTGGTGTGATAGCGCAGGTTACTGATGCCAAGGCGGCGGCAGCAAAGATTCTCAAACTCACCAATGGGGCACGGACAAAGATCGTCTGGCAGCATCAGGTGAATGGGGGGCATAAGGTGGCCAATGGTGCGACTGGGGCTAACTACGAGCTCATGGCATTTGATACGAAGGACGGGAAGATTCGCCGACTGCTACCAGGGCCTGCGAGTTATGCCTGGCCTCTGGTTACGAGGGATGGCAAACACATCCTATAT
>JABSQK010000578.1 GCA_013215875.1 Lentisphaeria bacterium | reverse complement strand
GTCAGAACTCCAGGTGGCGATACCACCATCCGAAACTGTCACAGTTTCGCTTGTAGTACCGGTAGCACCGTCATTATCAGTCACCGTTAAAATCACTGAATAAGTTCCTCCAGACGTAAAGGTATAACTAAGTGCTACGCCAAAATCGGAGTTTCCGTCCCCAAAATTCCAACTGTAGGAAATAATACTACCATCAGGATCCGAGCTAGCAGATGCATTAAAAGTACAGGTTAAGTCTGTACAATTTTGGATAAAAGAAGCTGTTGGTGGGTTATTACCACCTCCGCCTGAGCCATCACATCCATTAGCAGTGATGTAATCACTCGCATCTTTTGCTTTTACTATGCCATATCCAAAGTCGACATCTTTGCCAGCAGTGCCTGCATCTTCTGCACTTGCCTTCAACGCGTTTCGGATCTGTGTTCCTGTACAGGCTTGATGATTGGACCATACTAATGCCGCTACACCTGCAACACCTGGTGTCGCCATTGATGTACCGCTCATATATCCATAATCACCTGGACCTATATTGATCAAGGCAGATGATGAGCCTACAAGATTAGTTCGGTCTTCAAAAGCCGCCCCAACGGCTGGAATACTGGTAACGTTTGTGGTGCCTAAAGTACCCGAGAGTAATCCGGCGACATTGTTAACAATAACAGCTCCAATACCGCCACTGTTTTCGCAGTTATTAACCTTGTCATGAAACGATGCATTACCACGGTCGATAATACATATTTTACCGTTAGCATTGGGATCCGTTGTTACAGCGGTTCCCATATGATAAGTCGCGCCAGACACACTGCCCGAGTTTTCCATCCCCGAGGCTCCATAGCCTACACTGTCGACAGTTAAACCTGCGACCGTTGCGCCACCCGAAGGATATGTGGAGAAAACACTTACAGCACCTGCGGATACCTCAACACAGTAACCGTCATTGGTATCCCCATTTGTACAACTTGGATATTGAGAAGCGGTATACTTATTATTGTCGGCGTCATTTCCACCGATCATCATCACTGATTTGTAACCCGCAGGGTAAGAACGAGTATTGTTACCACTGTTTCCAGCTGCAGCAAGGACTAAACCGCCATTATCGGTAAATTTAATGAACGCATTTTCTTCAGTACTATTGGCCGCACCACCACCTAAGCTCATGGTAATAATATCGGCACCGGCATTAGTACATTCTGTAGCCGCTTTTGCTAGATCAGATGAATACCCCCAGCCCGCGGCATTAAAAACTTTTACAATGTGTAAAGATACGCCCGGAGCCATTCCGATAACACCAAAACCATTATCAGCGGCAGCAACTGTACCTGCGACGTGAGTTCCATGAGGTCCACCATCCGTAAACCAGTTGCCGGTTCCAGAATCATTTGAGCCGGTAATATTAGACCAATCGAAGTCATTATTTATTCCACCTGTTTCACCCGTTGAACCTGCTATACCAGAGTCTACGACACAAACTTTCATACCTGGTTGTAATGTTAATAAGTTAGCTTGAGATTGATAAATTGAATAAGGTGTTATTTGGATGACAGTGGGGTCACCTACATCGTCATTATACAAACTCATAAAATGACGATGTGTATCTATTTCCACGCTAAGAACAGTGGGGTCGTTTTGAAGCCATTTTAGCGCTTCTTCGCTTAAGGATGCAGCAATTGCCGAATGTTCGGGCAGCACTAACTTGACATCAATACCGTTGCTTAACCTATCGGTTGTTGCTAAGTCTGAGTTAAAGCTAGGCTTAGCAGCAGCGCTTAACATAGTATTTAACGCATTTTTTTTGTATTGGATAATGTGGCGGACTGACAATGGACTCACCGGATCTAACGATTTAATATCTAGCGAATTTATTTCCTCAGAGCTAACACTACAACAAAATATCGAACTTAAAATACCCGCGATAATGGTAAGCCAAGATTTTTCAAATAAAGTTTTCATTTTTACTCCTGTTAAGTAATGTGAATTATCATTTTGATGTTTAGGAAAACATAGACTGATTTTGTCGTAAAACAGGAATACTCAGACGCAAGTTTTTATGATTAAAATCGAATGCTCATTGTTTTTTGAGATTATTTTTTTCTTTGTATACGATTAAGCTTTGCTTATTTCTTACTTCTTATTTCTTCAATGTATCTGATGAAGACATGATGAAAATAAAATTCTCATCGTGCGCAACCATTACGACATAAAGAGACTTCAAATAAAACTAAATTTAATACACTTTATTCTCTTTTTATTATCTATTTAATCTAACTATCGCAATATAATTGTTTGTCGAAAATCATCAGCATCACATCAACCACTCTAACCGCTTGTATTTATTATGTTTAATGAGTTAGCCTTGTTTTCCCTAACTGATTTTTAAAAGCTTTAGCGTGATATAAATCACGCTTTTGTTTTTGTTATAACTACCGGGTATCTTTCAAATACAGACGTATCTATATGTGTAACGCCACTCATTTTCAAAGTAGCGAGTAATATATTTTAAAATCACTTTATTTTGTTGAGTCTACTATATGAGTCACATCCACGTTGAGATTGGTTATCACAGGCTAATCCAAAATATTTTTTGCATCCGCTAAACTTTGTCTAACGCCCTTTCCATATTCATACATGAGGCCTAGATTGAATTGTGCACTAGCATTTCCTTGATTGGCTTTTTCAATTTTGTCGCAAATAGGCTTGCTCTCAATGCACAAAACAGCGCCGGCAGCATTTATTGGAAGAGTGGTTATCAATAAAACAAGATAAATGTATTTTCTAATCATGAGTAAATCTCCTTATTCATCAGGCATACCTTAATCTATGTGCTATTAATATGAAAGCGACCAATGACAGTACTCGATATTATCAATAAATTAAATTAACTCTATCTCATTAACCAGTAACAGTCCGCTTTAAGATAATTAGAGACGAATCACTGTAATATTGAGTCACACTCTAATTTTTGTATCGTAATATCAAATCTAGACTTATACAATTGAAGATCTATTATTATCCTAATATACTTTAGATCTGATAAAAAATGACTGCACCTCATTTCCAATTGTTTCACTATAAATTGAATCTTATAAACTAATTCAAATCTCCACATAAAGTTATCCACTTTTTCTTCGGCAGACTGTCTTTTAAAGATCTGTTTTAACGATCTATTAGGCTGACTGCCTATTTATGTTTAGGTAATTGTTGATTGGTGTTGTGAGAGAATGTTGGTAACATAACTGTCTGTTAAAAAGATCTATACATGAGGAGCACCAATGAGAAATTTAATCATGGCCATGTTTTTTGGTCTAATGAGTGTAAATACCCTGGCCCAGCCCTCCACAGATTCTTTGTTTGAGGCTGTTCGCGATCAAGTTAGCAAAAATGGAGGCTTTAGTACCGAAAATGGAAGTGTCAAATTTAAAGTATCTTTCAAAGGAACCAACAAATGTGTCGCCACATTTCATCAGGCTTCTCAAAATACTAAACAACCAGATAAATCATTTCGTTCCGAAACTGTCGTCAACTTAAAAGGCATTAATGCTCACTTTAATCATTCTGATGGTTTTATTTATCTTGTTGCTGTCGATGGACATCCATTTTCTCAATCTGTTTATAAAAAAGTTGATGCGTCGGAATTCACTGGGGGTAACCTTTCTGGGAAGGGTACACCAAGCCAATTCAAAATAGCGATTAAAGCTTCCAACCTAGGTGTAGGTGCTAACCTAGCACTCAACAATATCATTCGTCACTGTTCTGGCAGATCGCTGGATTTGCCAGAAATAGATGTTCTGTATTATGCAATCCGAGAAGGTTTGATTAAACACGCTGGTACTGACGGATTGATTAAATTCGACTTGGAGTTCCAGGCAAAGAACAAATGCTATGCAGTCTTACATAGCTCCGAAAAAAAGATGGTTGGTTCTAAGTATGTTTTCGGCCGTACTGAAACCTATTTTGATTGGGGTGCATTTTCTAGAAAGATCTACGGCGCCACTATAACTCGTTTCTGGATTTGGAAATCAGTTAAACTTGAATCTAAATATCCTTTTATGAATGAAATAAAATACGAAAATTTGGCTGGATTTTCATTTTCCGGAGGTAAACGAACACCTGGTATAAATCCAATATTAAATACGATGATTACAGTTGAAGATGATAAACAAAATAAGCTTATGATTGATAACATGAAAAAACTTGCGGAGTTTTGTAAGTAAAGTTTAACGTGAAATACCATTTTATCTCGAACAACCAGAGTTAACATGATCAAACTAATACGAAGAACGCTTACATCATTGTCTCTGATAGTTTCCTTGACCGGGCTCATTGCCTGTACAGTAATTAAGGAACAGGTCGAACATCAAAACACGGTGTTTCAGTGTGCTAACACTAAGGCGCTGAAGCTACATCTAACAGGTGAGAAAAAGCAGCTGGGACGTGTAAATGGGCAATTACTCGATAGTTACCATTTTTCATATCACAAAATTAGTAAGCAGCCTGTCTTCTTATAATTTTGTTTTACTCGAAATCGAAAGGGTCAAAATCGAAAGGGTCAGAGCCTGACCGATCCCCACGAAATCTGTATATTTATTAAACAACGCTAATATCAGTTATCAAGATTTGAATTCGATCAAAACCAGCGATAAAGTCGTTCTCGTTTAATTTCAGATGTTTATCTTTGAACGCTCTTTGCCCAATAAATTGGTAGGAAAGTACGTTTCTATCTTTTATTGAATTTGCTTGATACTGGCGATGTTTGTTTAGTAGTTTTACGGTCATG
>JABSQK010000577.1 GCA_013215875.1 Lentisphaeria bacterium | reverse complement strand
GTGTAACCAGTGAAAGCCGATCGTGCTCGGATGTATTGCCCGGGGTATAGTGCAATGTGCGGGCATGGTGGAATGTCACATCACCGGCTTCATAGCTCATTATCGCTGCCTCGCTTTCGTCGACAGTTGCTTCCAGGGCGCCATTGATCTTACTTTTATGCCGTGCATCTGCATGGTCTGCAATGCCTTTTAAGTGACTGCCGGGTATAAAGCGCATACTGCCCATATCGGGTGTGACGGTATCAAGAGCGAGCCAGCAGGTAAGGCCGTTTTCGTGGGCGCGCGGGTTCTCCCGCCAATATCCGGCATCCTGGTGCCAGGGTGTTTCGCCATCCGAATGGGGTGGCTTATAAATTAGCTGATCATAGGCGACACCGATTTCCATGCCTTGCAGTTCACTTGCTGCAGCAACCATGAGCTCGAGATAACCCAGCTCCAGGAATCCCGGAATATTTCGTCGAATGGCGGAAAGCTGCTGCACTTCCCCGGGCTTCTGGCTCTTTTTCCAGGACTCTACATTATGATCACCGCTCACTACTCTGTTGTATTCATGGCGCATCACCGACAGTATATCGTCGGGAATAAAGCCCGGCATCTTCACAAAACCATCGCGTTTAAACTGTTCTATATATGTCTTATCCATTGTCTCAATTTCAGTTTATTAATTAATTGACATAAATTTATTAATAAGGTAAGGATCCTCTTTAGCAAGCTTGTTTAATTAATGTTCTTTTATTTTATCAGGTTGGATATTAAGTAGGTCGGGTTCTCCGAACGCGATTATAAAAGACACGATTGTTATTTTTTTACGAAATCAATAATTAATTGTTCTTTTATTTTTATTGGGTTGACTAATGACTTTTATAGTATAATTGATATAAGAAAGAGAGAGTCATTTATGGAATATCGTGCAGATTATATTAAGAATGGTTATGTGATTATTGAGGGCGCAATAAATGAGACCATTCTTGCGGGCCTTCGAGAGGCAGTGGAGATTATATACAAAGAAATCGAAGAAGGCAAGTTAACGGGGTTTCGGCATCAAACTGTGTTGAAGCCCGATGTATTTCACCGGGCCTACATTGATTTTCTAAACATAGAAGTTTACAATGAAGCCATTCGTGATATTCTCGATGATAATGACCCATCGTTTTCCGGCCAAGCCTGTTTAATCGGCTCCCGCGAACATCAGATCTGTGGCTGGCATCGCGATTTTCGAGATACGGATCCTGATTTGCCAGAACTTCATAAAATTCCTAACAACTGTGTTCAAACCAACTGTGCAATATATGATGATGAAAGTTTATGGATCGTTCCAGGGAGCCACGTTCGATTAGGGAGTCAGGAGGAGTCCGACCACATGGCCAAATGCAAAGGGCTTGGGTTTATTGATCTATGGGAAAAATTCCAGGCGCGCGATGAATCTGCACTTAGTGGTATGCCGGGTTCTATGCAGGTGAAATTGAAAGCGGGTGACTGCCTGCTCTACAACCCATTAATGTGGCATGCTGCGGAATACAAGCCCGAAGTAAAACGGGCAACGCTTCATGGTGGCTTTAAATCTGTGCCGTTATTGCGTCGCTTCAAAAACTTGCGCTGGGGAGTGCAGCACAACCCATGGCTTCAAGAACCGGACTATCTCGGCGATTTGGGACCTTACCTGGGCCCGGGTATGAAGCACCAGCGCGAACTGGCCTTGCTCTATCCCGATGGAGAGAATTCGTCTTAGAGAGTTGTTTCTTTGGTCGCACCCAAATTTCTATTAAGATCTGATTTGTAATTTAAGATTTTTTATTTGCATACGACTAAAATGCAAACGGGATATTACTCGTCTTTTTTAACTGGGGTCTGCTTGACTGGTTTTTTGTCAGTTTCAGGATTAGATATTTTCTCAACTGGCATTTTCTTGACTCTTTTGACTGGCGCTCTTATTATCACTGGCTTTGCATCTTTAGTGCTTTTATTTTGAACGTAGGCATTTAGCAAGAAGGCAGAGATTATAAACAAGATAAGCAGAGCTGCCCCAGTCATAAGGTAGATTGGCAGTTTCGATTTTGTTTTT
>JABSQK010000576.1 GCA_013215875.1 Lentisphaeria bacterium | reverse complement strand
CATGTTTCTGCTGCAAAAGCATCGCCATATATAGATGATATTATTGGCTACGAGCCTGATAAGGAAAGAGCCGAACTTAGAGGACGTGAATTAGATATAAAGGTGACACATAATCTGGATGACATACTCAGTAACCCAGAAATAAAATTAATTTATATTGCAGCGATAAATGCAGTGCATTGTGACTTAACAGTAAAAGCTCTCGAGGCAGGCAAAGCTGTGTTGTGTGAAAAACCTATGGGCGAAACATTAGATGAAGCACGCGAGATGATGAATGCTCAGAAAGCGACAGGCGGTTTTTTGCAGATCGGCTTTGAACTGCGTTATTCTAAAATGTACCAAACAGTAAAAGAGTGGATAGACCAGGGACTGATTGGAACTCCGGTTAATTGCCAATGCCGTTATTATTGCAGTGAGTTTCACCTGAAAAATTCCTGGCGCAGTAACTCTTCCGGTACATTGGTTGGGGAAAAGTTATCTCATTATTTAGATCTACCGCGTTGGTGGATGGGGTCTCCAGTGAAAAATGTTTATTCACTATCCGCACCCAATTTTGTTCCTTACTTTAATCATCCTGATAATCACCAAATTAACTATAAGTTTGAGAATGGAGCCATTAGTGCTTTAAATTTTATCATGGGTATCGCCGAAACTGACCATGATGATCCGCTCCTGGAAATCCTGGAAAAGCAGGCTGATGATGGGCATTATTTACAGTATCACATTGTTGGAACTGGCGGGGCAATTGAAACTGATGTATTCCGTCGTCGTTTGCGCAGATGGAAATTTACAGAAGATGATAAACAACTTCGCAGTGAAATTGTTGAAACAATCACATATACAAAAGAAGACGATTCGGAGTGGATGCATAATACTGTAGGGCAAAATATCGCCATTGCTGAATTAGTCGCAAAGGGTTTAGCGCCGGAATCGTCTCCACATGATGCCTATGAAACGATGAAGCTTTGTTATGCAACTGAAATTTCTGAACGGGAAAGTCGAATTGTGCCTCTCAGTGAGATTAAATAAGGCGTGTCTCTTACTATTCGATAAACTGACCAACTTGTGCTGTGAATATCTTACAAACCCTTTGGGGCAATAGAGACCCAGCATCCACGTTTGAATATTGAGGGTCTTTACTCCTTCGTCGCTGCTGAACACTGGTTCCCAGGTTCACATCCGTGCCCGAAACACAAAAAAGCCCATGGTTTTACCATGGGCTTTTGGTGCTCCGGCCAGGATTGGATCGCTTTGCTCAAGCACGAGGCTGACGCCTCGACTTGTCTTTGCTCCTTTGTCGCTGCTGAACACTGGTTCCCAGGTTCAAACTCTGTCCTCTGCATACAAATAAGGCCCTGCTTTTGCAGGGCCTTATTTGGTGCTCCGGCCAGGATTGGATCGCTTTGCTCAAGCACGAGGCTGACGCCTCGACTTGTCTTTGCTCCTTTGTCGCTGCTGAACACTGGTTCCCAGGTTCAAACTCTGTCCTCTGCATACAAAAAAGGCCCTGCTTTTGCAGGGCCTTATTTGGTGCTCCGGCCAGGATTTGAACCTGGGACCTACGGATTAGAAGTCCGTTGCTCTATCCGCTGAGCTACCGGAGCATGAGTTGAGAACTATGATTACCCTGAGTTAAAATTCAATAATTCAGAGGGTTTATTTTTTGAGAAGATAAAGTATTCCCTTACCAAGTATGAATGTGGCGATGATTTGCACAAGATGAAAGGCACCGTTACAATCAAATTCCCATATGATAGTGAATCTTATGTCTCTTTTTAATTGAATTAATCCTGCAATTGCAGTAAGGATTGCTCCCAATATTATCCACAGATGGCCGGCTCTTTTGGATTTTCTAAATTGCATCATATTGAGTCGAGTCACAAGGAACATAGAGACAATAATAAAGATGACGTAGATGTTAAAAGATGAGGCTTTAGCGCTAACTACAATGAAGCCAATGGATACAAGGCTCATGACAATTACGGATTTCAGATAAATTTTGATTTGCCATTCTCGAACGGAAGCTGAAACCAGATGGGCGAGTCCAAACGCTGTTAAGAATGCCATCATAAACTTGAGTTGGACATTTAGTTCTTGATTTTGTTTTAAGATGCCATGAAAAATCGCACCCGTTAAGAATGCTGCAGAAAGGAGTAAAAAAGGAATTGCCCATGACGCGACATGAATTTTCTTTTTACTTGCTCTGTAGAACTGTATAGCAAAAATCAGGAACTCTATCGCCAGAATAAGATCCGTTACCGCAGTGGTTCGTTCTGTGAGTGAGCTTGTAAATTCGATGTCCATTTATCTCAATCGTTCATTTGGCAAATACATTGGTGACAGTATCGAAGAGATCTTTGTCATCGTTGATTGATTCACCGCCGACGACACAAATATTACCGTGGTTTTTTAGCTCATTGAAAATATCGGCATAGTCTTTGAGCTGGGATTTTTTGCAGGCCAGTATTTGGTCGCGTTTTGCCTGTATGTGTTCCTGTTTGATGCCGGTGAAATGGTAGCTTAGGGCGGCGGAACCTTTTTGGTCGGGAGACATGGGACCATCGATGGAACCAATGGTACCAATGATCATCTTTTCGAATTCATCATCGGATAAATCTAATTTATTCAAGTAGTCAGGAATTTTATCGAAGGTCTCAAGGGTCTTTTTGAGATGCGGATCGCGATAGGACAAGACATAGAAGTTGCCGCTGTTTGCGCTGAAGTTGCAATAACATCCGTAGGCATTTCCTTTTACTCGAACTTCCTGCCAGAGGTATTCACGAGAGAGCAGTTTGTTTAATACGGCAAAGCTTCCATCATAGTCGTAGCCGTGTTTATAGAAGTTTAAGGACTTGCCGACGTAATTGACTTTACTTGGGATGATGAGAGCATCGTTACTATCGAAGAGCTCAAGATCCATATCGATAAGCGTACGGTCGTAATCCGACAGGCTGTTTTTGATCGTCGATAAATTTGTTTGGAGAATTTTGAGTCCATCTTTGTCACCCGTAAAATGGACATGCAGTTTACGACTGTTTAAGATATTTTCTTTAATCTTTTTACAGTTGCTTATAAATGGTTCACTGTCTTTTTCGAATTCTTTGTTTAATTCTGTAAGTGTATTGAAATAACTTATACCTTTGGTGTATTCGCTGAGAACTCCGGCAGCACTATTATTTGCCCCCATACGGATAGTAGCAAAGCGTTCGCCACTATTGGAAATACTGCTTTGCATATTTGATTTTGACATGCGCATGAGATCGGCGATGCGGTCGGTATTTTCCACATTGAAATCGGAAAATATTTCAGCGAGTATCTCAAGTGCCTTTGGAATTTTACTGTTTAATATTTTGACTGTGTATTCGAGTTGCGGGATGATTTTGTCTGCCTTTAGTCGCGGAGTGGAAATGCTAAAACTGTTACCCAGACCACCGGTATGTATGCCGATTTCTTCGCTCAGGTTTACAAAGTCGCGTTTACTGGTCCCTGTTTGGCGTGTAATAGTGCCGAAGAGGGATAGACGTGTTAACGTTTCTTTGCTCAAATGGCTGGCATCGAAGGTGAATTTCATATAGGCGATGCCATTGGTATTGTGTTCAGAAAAGCTGAGGCCTTGTTCGATAATCTCAAAAGGCAGTTCTTCGGACTTTGTATCGATGGATGAAACTGGTAGTTTGGGAATGGTGGCAAGTGCTTCTGGTGTATCGGGTGTTTCCTGCAATTTTTGAAGTTTCTGGCACTGGTCGATAATGGCGCTTTTATCATCGTCGCTCAAGGTTTCAAATTTGTCTGCGAGTCGTGTTTCGAGTCGTTCGATGCGGCGCTTCTCGTATGTTTTGTCCGGCCGCATGATGTAGGTGAGGCGATGACCATTGTCGAGCAAATACTTTTTTACCAGGGATTCAAAATAATTGCCGCCTGCTATTTTTTCTTTAAGAACGCGCAGTGGCTCTTCGTATTTTAAATGGGCGAGGGGGTCCTGTTCATAATTCCACGATGGCATCATTTGCATGGCATAGACAAGGCCTTTGGAATAGCTGCCATAGTTTGCTTCGCGTAATCTGAACTCAATGGTATTTATAGTCGATTCTATGGTGCGCTCATCGAATCCATTTACGGATAGCTCAGTTAAAGTGGAATCAATAAGTGCCTCGACTTTCTCAATGTTTTCCTCTGCCACACCTTTCATGCCGATGGTGTAATTGGTATTGAGTATGTCACTTTCATACCACTCAATGGTATCTTCACCGAGCCCAGAATCGATCAATGCTTTTCGCAGAGGCGATGCAGTTGTACCAGAGAGGATGCGTGAAAGGGCAGTGAATGCCATGTTTATTTCGAGATTGGTGGAATCTTCAAGCAACCAGGAGCGCATGATGTAGTAGTCCGAAGTATCAGTGGCATCCGGGGAAACGGGGTAGACACTCTCAATGGTATAAGGACTGGTCCTGTGGGCTTGCGGGATAATTTTTGAATCGAGCTCGAGGTAGTCATAACTATCTAGAAATTCTGCCATATGCTTGAGTTTTTCTTCGATATCGAAATTGCCATAGAGCACGGTTTTACTGTTTGATGGATGATAGTAGCTACTGTAGAATTCTTTGAATTGT
>JABSQK010000575.1 GCA_013215875.1 Lentisphaeria bacterium | reverse complement strand
GTGAGTGTGCGACGAGTTGCAACTGCACGTGCACGACGTTCTTCAAGTGGTGCATCATCGAGAAAGGCATACGGGTTTGCATTCAACAGTGCATGGGAAAATGGTGATGGTTCGCGTGTGTCCCGGGCTACAAACTCGATACGCCCTTCTTTAAAGTCATTTAGTATCGACGTGAGTTTTCCCAAATCCATATTCTCCGTGAGGCAATCATGCACTGTTTGATCAACGAGTGGATGATCGGGCAATTCGATATCGCCGCTAATGTGTTCAAGACATGCGGTGGATTCGGGAAAGATCGCAGATAATAAATCATCAGCATTGAAGCGTTGCAGCGGTGGTGGTACTTTCTTGCCACCGCGAAAGCGCATGACTGCGAGGGCACGGGTGGAATTCCAGCGCCAGCGAATTTGGAATACCGGCACAGCTAACATTGCTTGTGTTAGCAGGCTTTCAAGATTTGCTGTATTCACCATTGAAAAGACATCTTCAATATTAAAACTGTGTTGCATGCCCAGTGATAGGACGATGCCATTGTCATCGGCACTGGCCTGTAATTCAAAATTGAAACTGCGACAGAAGCGTTTTCTCAGGCTCAATCCCCAAGCGCGATTTACCCGGGCACCAAATGGCGCATGGATGACAAGCTGCATGCCGCCAGTCTCATCGAAGAAACGTTCGAATATCACCCGTCGTGTTGTGGGCACACAGCCCACTGCAGCAACCTGTGCGGCAACATAAGTCAGAGCCTGTTTCGCAGCCCAGGCATCGCTGGCACAATCATCTTTCAAAAATGTCAGAAGCTCATCTTCGCTATAGCTTAATGGCGATGCTGTATTTTCTAATAGTCCCTCTGTTAGCTTGAGTTCTGTTCCCTCAAGTTTATAGCCATTATAAATTTCACTGTGAATCACCTTGTTGGCAATATCCTGTCGCAGGTCACCCAGCGATACGGATAGTTCATCTGTGCGCCCGAGTCCTTCGCCAAACCAGAATGGCACAGTTGCCGGAGCACCCTGTGCATCTTGCACAATCACTTCACCAATGGTTCGCACCTGACGAATGCGCCAGGAATTATTGCCCAAAAGAAAAATATCCCCGCGTTGAGATTCAATTGCAAAGTCTTCATTTACAGTGCCGATAAAGCTGCCATCATCTTCGAGCAATACCCTGTACTCGGCATTTTCTGGGATCGTTCCACCACAGGTAATAGCAACCAGCCGTGCGCCTCTGCGTGGCTTCAGTGTATGCGTCATCAAATCGCGATAGATCCAGGCACCGCGTTTACTGCGCGGATCCACCCCGCGACTCAGCATCTCAATAATTTTATCGTAATCTTCACGTTTTAAATCGCGAAATGGATAGGCTTGGATAAATAGATTATAAAAATAGTCTTCGTGAATACCTTCAGTGTCTGACGAGCTGGCAATCTCCGCAACGATTTGTTGCGCCAGTATATCCAAAGGCGCTTCCGGGATAATTACCCTATCGAGATCATGGGTTTTCACGGATCGCATCAATGCCATGCATTCGAGCAGTTCATCCCGCGTGAGCGGGTACAAGTGCCCCTTAGGCGTTTTGCCCAATGCATGGCCCGAGCGCCCTACCCTTTGCAGAAATGTTGCAATGGATCGTGGCGAACCGATCTGACAAACCAGATCGATATAGCCGATATCAATTCCAAGTTCGAGTGATGCGGTAGCGACGATCGCTTTCAGTTCGCCATCCTTTAATCGTTGTTCTGCTTTCAAACGAATGTCTTTTGACAAAGATCCATGATGACTCGCGACGGCATCTTCTCCCAGTATGTCTTGAAGGATATGTCCGACTCTCTCGGCCATGTTGCGGGTATTTACAAAAATGATTGAGCTGCGGTGTTCCCTAATCTGTTGTGCTAGTATCTCGTAGATTTCACCCCAGGTTTCATGGGAGCATATGGTTTGCAATTCCGTTTGTGGAACCTTGATTGCCAGATCGAGATCGCGCACATGTCCGGCATTTACGATCGCACAGGGTTGATTATTTCCGACAAGAAATTGGGCAATCTCCTCAATGGGTTTTTGTGTTGCGGATAAACCAATGCGCACTGGTTTTTTATTGCAGAGCTGATCGAGCCGTTCGAGAGTAAGTGACATATGCGAACCGCGCTTATCACGGGCAAGGGCATGAATTTCATCGACGATCACCGTTTCAGTAGTTTTTAAAATCTGCCGGGTCTTTTCACTGGTGAGCATGATGTATAAGGTTTCGGGAGTCGTCACTAAAATATGCGGCGGTTTTCGCAGCGTTTTCTGGCGATCCGATGGACTTGTATCGCCCGTGCGAACAGCGGCACGAACAGACAGTGGAGCCATACCCTTATCAATCGCCAATTGGCTCAACTCTTCCAGAGGATCTTCGAGGTTTCGCTTTATGTCATTGCTCAATGCTTTTAAGGGCGATATATAAATAACTTTTACGCCATCGAGTAGAGTGCCATTGAGATCATCTTGAATCAGCACATCCATACAGGAAAGAAACGCAGCCATTGTTTTACCGGATCCAGTGGGTGCAGCGATCAGAGTATTTTCGCCCTTACGGATTTCTGTCCAGCCGGCTAATTGTGTATCTGTAGCAAACGGGTAGTGCTTAAGAAACCACTCTTCTGTAAATTCAGAAAATCCTATGTCCGTTAATTTTGCCAATTCCTATGCCTCCTGAGCATCTCAGAATACAGTAATAAAAATTAGCTACTTTGCAAAGCATGAATCCGAAATAAATATAAAAAAGTGCTACTCGCCTTTGTAGCCCAGATCGTCCCAGATTTTTCGGGAATTCGCCAGGCCTTCTTCTGTTGGTTCAGTGAAGCCAAGAATACTGGGTGGAGCTTCACCTGGGCCATCGTCTGTTGGCCAAGGTCCCCAGTGATCATCTTCAAATGCTTTGCGAGATGCTTCATCACGGAAGTCCGGTAGATCCAGTGGTGTACCATCTTCAAGTGCACTGCGCCAGGCAAGAATACCAACAGATGACATAGCGACACCACGATAGACATCGAGGAACGGTTGTTCGCCACTGCGGATTGCATTTGAGAAATGGAAGTTTGTCCAAAAGTCGCCGCCACCATGGCCAGCCTTATTTGCCAATTCGGCATTTTCTGGCCACTCAGGGTCGTAAACCCGATTTTCCTCTTCGCCTTCTTTAAGATCCCATGGGTCATGCCAGACACGTACCTTTCCATCGCCAAAATATCCGGGAGCTCGGCCGATTTCCATTGCACCGCGTTTACCATGCACACGATACCAATTGCTGTGTCCGGGCAGGACGAGACCAAAGATACGAAATACTGCACCATTATCCATACGGCAGACGATCACCGATCCCGGGTCTGAGCGCCGGGCTGTCATGGCTTCATTTTCAGGCATGGCAATGCTAAAGCCATTGATCTTCACCGGCATTGTGTCGGTGATATACATCAATGGTGCGAGAGCATGTGTGCAATAATAAGTCGATGGTATCCAGTTACGCCAGTGATTGATTCCTGCAGAAATGGCGACCCTGTCATGGACTGGCATGGGATCATTGTATTCCCCTTCTGCATAGGTCACTTCACCAATTTCACCGGTTTGATACACCCGGCGCATTTCTTGATTGAATTTGGAATAGGGATAATTTTCAGCCAGCATATAAATTTTACCACTCTCTTCTACTGCCCGACACAATTCCACACCTTCGGCCATAGTTCCATTACATGAGGTTTCACTCATGACATGTTTGCCAGCTTTAAGGGCTTTTATTGCAAAGGGAGCATGCTCATGAAAAAAGTTTGCGAGAACAACTGCATCCATATCATGTTTGAGGAATTCATCGTAGTCGGTATATGTGCTTACCGAAGGGTGTTTTTCACCAACAGTATTTAAGCGTTCTTCCCAGGTATCACAAATTGCTACAAGCTCCATTCCCACATCCGGTGTAAGCCCAGCGATAAAACTTTGCCCACGGCCAACGCCAAGGACACCTACCTTAATAATTTCCATTTGTCATTTCCTTTAATTTTGAATTTAAATTTCTACAGGGTTTTTCCAGGTATTTTCATTGAGCGATGAATCATCCTCTAGTGTTCGGTCACGGTACGTGGGTATGAGCGACCAGCGATCCATGCCACTTTCATTCGGGTAACTGGAATGCAAAAGCATATCATGGAAAATTAGGATATCGCCCTGCTTCATTTCCACATCGATTTGGTTCATTGTCTCTACTTGCTCGTCAGGTACACGGATAGGGAAAGCTGTTCCAGATTCTGCTTGTGAATGCGTCTGCAATTGTAGGTGGCTTCCAGGTACAATCTTTAAGCAGCCATTCGAAATGGTCGCGTCATCGATTGCCAGCCAGGCCGAGATCTTCGTTGTCCCTCCCCAGTAGAGCTGGTCTTGGTGCCACGGACTCGGGAAGCTTGTTTTTGAACTTTTAATAACAGTCTTCACACTTAAAAAATCGACCTGTGGGCCAATAATTTCTTTGAGTATTTTTACGAAACGTTGATCACAGGAAATCGCACGTAAATTCTCAGTGCAGGTATCGGCTGGAAAGACATCAACCCCGGAGAGATTCTCCTCGATCAACAATTCCACACAGTGCATTTTTAGATCCTGCATCTCATCCGCAGTAAATAAGGATCGGCAGAGGTAAAAGCCATCTGTATTAAATTGTTGTGAAATCGAGCTCATTTCGGCCTTATCT
>JABSQK010000574.1 GCA_013215875.1 Lentisphaeria bacterium | reverse complement strand
CTGGTCAGGGCCAGAAATCCGTCGCCCGAAACCACGGTAATACTCGTGGACGGTACCATTGCCACCTTTTCTGGGGGCAATGGCTGGATAGACGCTTGGGATACTTGGTATTCGGTTGATCCACCCGTACTCTATCCACAGTTTTTCCGCCATAACGGTTCCTATAATTGGTCGAGTGCGAGCAATGCCCAATATGCCGATGGTCATGCGGTAGAGCGCATCGACTTTAATAAGCTCGAAGAGGACAATTTCAACTTCCCACTTTAAAGTTTTTGCCGGTGTCCTTACCATGCTCGGGCGGATCAAGACCTAATATACAATAACTATCAAGCATTTGTAAAGGAGAGACTTTGAACCCGATTCCTATTTTAAAGACGGACAGCCAGGCAGTTAACCAGGCTTTTCGAATTGCCATAGGCGATATTTTTAGCAATATTTCCCCGTTGAAACGCGGTATTTTGGAAGAGGAGGAGCCCTGTCTTCTGGCGGGCATGTTTTTTCGCTACAATCATTGTTTCACCCGCGATATTTCGATTAATTGTTGGAATGGTGCATCCTTGTTTCTACCGGACATCTGCAAGAATTCCATGCGTTCCGTTTTAGAATCTTGTGATGATCTTGTCCTGCCTGGGCAAGGTAATGGTGAGTACTGGGATTCCATCTCCTGGATCATTGGCACTTGGGAGCACTTTCTTTTGACCGACGATGAGGATTTTCTCCGTGAATCCTATGCCATTTCAAAATCATTCATGGCTTATATGGAAGAGACGCATCTGGGCGAGAACGGCCTGTTCAAGGGGCCTTCCTTTATTAATGACGGCCCCGCCAGCTTTCCCGATGCCTATGTTGCGGGTTGTTCGAAGTTGGACTGGATGTTGACTGATAAGATGCAAAACATTCAGTGCTTGTCGACAAACTGCCTGTACTATGCGGCCTACATAACCCTGTCAAAAATGAACAGGGTGTTATTTCAGGAAGCAGATCCGCAGGCACTCGCCAAGGCTGCCGAACTCAAAGACCGCATCAATGACTGCTTCTGGTCGCAGGAGCTTGGGCGCTACACTTATATCGAATCGGATCTGCAAAAATGTGACCGCCAGGAGGCCATGGGCCTGGCGCTCGCCATTCTCTACGGGATTGCGGATCAGGAGAAAGTCGAGAGTATTTATGCGAATGTGGTGACGACTCCATGGGGGATCGCATCGATCTATCCCGTTTATGAGCGCTATCAGGAAGGCGAGCATGACCAGGAAAATTTTGGGCGAACCTGCGGCACCATTTGGCCACAAGTAAATGCCTTCTGGGCACAAGCTGCCCTGGCGCATGAAAAGACCGAGATCTTTGACCATGAGTTCAACTGCCTGACCCAAAGCGCCGTCACCCATGAACAGTTTCTTGAGCTTTACCATCCGATTACAGGAGCGCGCTATGGTGGTATGCAGGAAGCCATGGGGTCACTCAAGCATATGGGTGACGAAACGATGATCGTTGAATGGGACTCACGGCCGCGCCAGACCTGGGCCGCCACGGCCTATCTCCGCATGAACTTTTTCGGCATTGCCGGAATGCGCATCGATGAACTGCAGCTGAGCTTTTCACCTTACCTTCCTGAGGGTATCAACGCCTACAGTTTGCGCGAGCTGACCTGGGGAAATAAGCAGTTGGACATTTCGATCAGAGGGCAGGGCGGCCATATCCAGTCGATCCAGATTAATGGCGAAACAAAAAATTCCATTAAACGCGAGGCCTCAGGACATTTTGAGATAGAGATCGAACTCGCAAAATAGTGCGATTCGCTTTCTTGAAAAAATAATTAATTCCTCTGTTACGCTTGACACAAGTTTCTTTTAACTATACTATATCTATATATAGTTATACCTATAGTTATAGCTAATCATTCAAACATTAAGGTGTCAAATATGCTTAACAGTCCCTATCAGCTTAAACGAGATGCGCGTAATCCGCTTTATCAGCAAATTGCCTCCAACCTCCGTCTTCAAATCACCAGTGGGCAGATAAGCCAGGGCGATTTTCTGGCACCTGAAAAAGAACTCAGCCAGGAAATGGGCGTCAATCACATTACCTTGCGCAAAGCCTTGATGGTTCTTGAAGGCGAAGGGCTGATCACGCGTAAACGTAAGGTTGGAACAGTGGTATTGGCACCCAGTTTCTGGAAACTGGATGTGGCCATAAGTAAGATCGGCATTTTGGTCTGGAACGAGGCGGAATTGTCAGAAGACGCCTCGTCGTTCTGCCGTCAGATCACATCTCAGGAGATGACACCAGTTATTCTAAGGGGTGACCAGGACGATCTTCGTGAGCAGATACGTGAAAATGGCATCCATGGTCTGATCATATTTCCAACTGCCAAAGCGGCCAACATCCGACTGATCGATTCGATCAAGATGCCCAAACTTCTGCTGCAATACGTCACCCGAGTTGAGGGGATGGACAACCTGGTGATTGACAGTTTCCCTGGGGTCTATGGCGGCGTCAAGCAGTTACTGAATTTTGGCCATCGCGATTTTAT
>JABSQK010000573.1 GCA_013215875.1 Lentisphaeria bacterium | reverse complement strand
TGATTGCAAGCATGAAGACAAAGTCTATGTGAAATGATTCTTATGAGAAGAAAACTTAATTTACAGGAAAGATGTGCTATTGTAGAGGGAACTTATGAACAGAAGAAACTTAAACTGCCGCGAAGCGGCTTACTTGAACAACGGAAGATAGACATTTAATTGCTAATCTCAGTACATATAAAGAAGAAAATACGACTGATAGGAAATGTCCTTATC
This sequence comes from Lentisphaeria bacterium, assembly GCA_013215875.1. Taxonomy (GTDB): domain Bacteria; phylum Verrucomicrobiota; class Lentisphaeria; order JABSQK01; family JABSQK01; genus JABSQK01. The sequence continues at coordinate 6,031 of JABSQK010000573.1, read as the reverse complement.
AACATAGTCGCGGCCGGAGCTTACGACCTACTTGTCATCCGTGAACGACAATCTTCTTGGCTACGCAGCAGGCTCGGCTGATATTCTTACGCCGAAGAAAGAGCGCAAAGAGTTTTATGAACGTCAAGCGAGTTGGAGCCCAGCGTCCCAGGGCATGGAGGGGCTATCTTTAAGAAACTTCAGAAACATTTTATATTTGTTTCTTGATATATCTCAATTTCACACTATGATATGAACTATGAAAGTCAGAGGAAAAGCATCTATAAGTGACGTAGCAGCCCATGCGGGGGTCTCCAAAGCCACGGTTTCCCGTGTCCTCAATCAAGATGATGTGGTTGATGCGAGAATGGTCAAAGCAGTTAAAGCAGCGATCAAAGAATTGAAATACTCACCTCGCCCCAATCGCAAACGTAAAGGGCACCTTGCACCACCGCAGCGGGAACTGGGTTTTGGCAGTATGGCATTTATTTTTCCCGGTGAAGAACACTACTCACTGCGCACCCCGCTAAGCCTGCACTTGCTCGAAGGCGCGGAGAGATATGTTTTTGAAAATACCATCAATTTGATTCCTGCCTTCTGGCAATTGAAAACAGCTAAAAAAAATGAACAAGTTCCAGTTTGCATGCAAAACCGCCAAATCGATGGTTTGATTTGTCGCTCGATGTATCCGGAAATTATCGATTTTGCCAAACGTGCTAAATTACCGGTGGTGCAGGTTTTTGAAGGTCCGTCTGGTTTAGTGGAAACAGATATTGTCTGCCCGGATAATTTTGCCGTAACACAACTGGCCTTTAACAGCTTAAAAGGGCATGATCGAATTGCTATTATCAATGCATGGCCAACCCATCCTGTCGCCCTGAAACGCAAAGCTTTCTTCGAAGAACTGGCAAGGGCAAATGCAGTAGATGTAATTTATTACGAGAGTGACAGCCCCAATGAAGCAGTGCAATTATTTTTAAACGATACAAAACGACCGGATGCGGTCGTTGTTCTTTCTGAAGATGAAACTGTCGACCCATTACTTGCAAACATGCATGCCAAAGGCCTGAAAGCAGGCAATGATATCGACATTGCATCAGTCATTCAGGAATCGGTACGCTACACTCACCTGGATGGTCATATCCATATGATTGATATCTGTGCTGATCAAATAGGCTTTATCGCCTGCAAAACGTTACATGAACGAATTCGTAATCCCCAATTAGCCTGTCGAAAAACTCTGGTAAGCCCCGTGCTTAAAGGAGTCTCAAATGCATAAAAAAGGAAAGCGCGCGGTCGCGTGAGCATCAGCAAATAGTTTTAATAAAAAAAGGAATTAATATGAAATTGATAATACAAAAATTCTGTCTGGGAATCTGCTTATCCTGCGCTGCCATTGCCGACGATGATATCTCGAATGTCTACAAAGGTGAGGAGGACTTCTACAAAGGGGCCTACGCCGCTGACGGTGACTATATTTTAAATGGCGGTCTAATCAAGGATCTACCCAAGCCTATCAAGGTTCCAGTGCACTACAAAGCACCCGGCTTTGATGCAAGCAAGCTCACGCCGCCGCCTGCACCAGGAATTCATCCGCGTATCCTCATCGGCCCTGATGACATTGAACGCTTCAAAAAGATACATAAATCTGGTAAAAAAGCCCCGCGCATTTTTCGTGTTCAGATGGAGGAGATGCGTCGCGTTGCTGAGAAATGGAAAATTCCGAGAAACTTTGAATATCGCGGAAGCCCTTGGGGTGCGGAAAGCAGGATCGGCGGGTGGGGACTCTACGCACTCATTACCGACAATAAGGAACTCGGTCGCAAGGCTGCGAAGGCAACGGTACAGCACGCCCTGTATATGGAAGGAAGACTTGATATTCTCAACGAAATGAAAGAAGTGGAAGCCATCAAAGATGCGTCCTTTGATTTTCTCCGCACTGACATAAAGTTCGGCCAGATTGATTATCATAGCGCCTATTATCAGGGAGGGTTGAAGCGAGTTAAAGAGCTCATGAAGAAGCATGGGGCAACTGTATCCAAAAAAGACGTCAACGGTTCCTACCTAACGCTCGCCTTCGAGTATGACTACAACCATCCCTTCATGACCGAGCAGGAGCGAACCATTGTTCGCCGTGTTATCTCGAAGTCCACTTTTGGCAAGTACTCAACAGGTATGCAGATTCCTGGGCAGATGTACATTAATAATCACATGTCCGGCGCATCCAATCTGACCTATCTGGCGCTCGCTATTGAAGGAGAGAAAGGGTACGACCCGCGTATTGCAAAGATGGCCGTATGGGCTCTGACAAATAAGCTCAGCTACGACCTATCGTCGGACGGCATTACCTATGAAAACAACAAGGGCTTTATTCCGATGCTGCCAATACTTGCTGTTGCTAAGCGTCAGGGGCCAAATGATCCCAAAAATCTGCTAAAGCACAGTCACTTGCTTGCTCGCGCAAATTCAAATGTGGCCCACGCTCGTAAACTCTATTATCGTTATTTCGGAGGATCCCGTCGTCGTCCTGATAATACGCCACTTGATAAAATTATTACGGGTCAGGATCAGCCACGCTACTGGCGCGCCTCCGGTGGTTCCGGAACTGGCGGTCACCTTGAGTTCTGGTTAGTTCTCAAACACTTTTATCCTAAAGACTCAATGGTCGACTTTGTTTGGAACTGCAAACTACCGGGCGCCCTTAGCTACTATGAAGGCACGGAAAAGGATAATTGGGGCGGAAAAATCCATTATAGCTACTTTGCTATGAAGGCGCTTAATCTCCTCACCGCGACCCAGATGACCGATTACAATAAGCTGGATAAGCTCAAACAGTTTGATAAGGTCCAAAAACACTGGTTTGATAAAGAACGAGGCATCATGTCAGCACGCAATGACTGGTCTGCAGACTCCATGCTTGTTCACCTGGAAAATCGTGTAGACCAGTTTTACATGGGACACGAAAGTCCACAGCACGGTGACTTTCAGCTATGGGCTGACGGCATTTCCTGGGTTCCTAACGGCGGGGGATATTTAGATACCACTTTTCGCAATGTGGTTACAGTGGATGGCCTGGCTGGTGTCTACGCGCCCGTTTCCGGTGACTCTATGACCGCTTTTGGCACCGAGCACACTGCTACAACTGTTTCTGAAATGACTACAGCTTACCAGTGGCGCAAGAGCTGGAATGGCCTGCGTTACCTTGATCACCCTGGACTTAAGACTGCGCCCTACCAGATGACTGGCTTTGCGAATGCAGCCTATCAGCTGAATCGTTTCAGTGAATTTGCCTACCTACCGCGTATCAAAGAGCATTATGACGGCTTCGCGCATCTTGACTACGGACCCTGGCACGGCGAGACCCGTGGTCCTGAATACTATGTAAAATGGAACGACCCTATGGACCATGTTTACCGCACGCTGCATTTTGCCCGCGGTAAGAAACCTTATATGCTGATTATGGACGACCTTCGCAAGGCGGATAATAAAGATCATCAGTTTGACTGGCGCATGTTGGTCACCGCCGATGCGGTACTCTATAAGGTTAGCACCGCAGTTGCTAACCGCCATGTAGAGATGAATACAGAGGGTAAGATTGGTACTGACATGATTTTCTGTATGAAAGATGCCAGCTACCGCAGGGCTTATAGTGGTGCCTACTACGTTGGGCTCAAACCAAGCCCGAAAAAGGGTGATCCAATGCTTTTGGTGCGCGTGCTTTGGCGTAATACTAATTTCCCTTACCCAGTACCCAATATCCAGCGCAGCGGTCTCTTCAACATGGTCTCTGTACCAGCCTTCGGCAAGAGTCCGGAGTACCGCATCATGGTCTTTCCTCATCATTTTGGCGATAAACTTCCAAGCACCGAGTGGTCGGATGACCGGACACGTTTGACAGTGAAGGTGGGCGGCAATGTCGATGTCTACGACCTTGACCAGACTGATAGCGAACGCACAGTCTTCAGCATGTCTCGCAATGGTAAGAAAGTGACCGATTCTGGCGCTAAACCACCAAAGCCAGAACTTGTCGAGCGTGCTAAATTCACAATCGACAGAAATCGTCCCGATTGGCGCGCAGCTAAGCTTATAAGCGGCCCAACTCAGGTGCTCTTTGTTGCTGGTAAGTTTGGCGCAGAGATACGGTACACCTTAGACGGCTCCGAGCCAGGCATTTCCTCTTCTCTAGCCAGTAGACCTATTACCATTGATAAGAGCTGCGTACTAAAGGCTCGCACCTACCGCGCCGACTGGCGCTTCGGGAAGGAGAAATTGAGCGATACTGTTGAATTCCGTTTTGTTTTACAAAAGCCACAGGCTGCGGTCAAGATAGACGGCGCAGTTTCCGGCTTGCGTGTACAGGGATATGAAATCAAGACCACTGAATTTGACAAGAAGGGATTCTTTCAGGGCAGCAAGAACTCACTGCCTAAGCTTGAGCTCTACAAACCACTGGCAACCAAGGCTGTCGCTGACCTGACCATTCCGGTGATGGACGGCACGGTGGATGGCAAGTACATGACGAAAGCCTTCTATACCTTCGACGGCTATATTGAAGTGCCCAAAACTGGCGCCTACTCGTTTGAACTTACCTCAAACGGTCCGGTAGACTTCAAGGTGGGTGGCAAGCAGGTTATTCTGGTCGACAAGCAGTTTGGCACCTCCTACAAGCCGCGCTACGGGGAAGTCGTTCTTCAGAAGGGATGGCATCCGCTACACATCACGGTCTGCGACCCTGTCTTCTGGAAGGGAGATGCAGAGAAGCACTACGCTATCAGTCTTAAGGCTCTGGCCCCAAGTGGTGCTGACTATGAAACAATTGCATCCGAGCGTTTCATGCGCAATAAAGACAAGCTGCAGTTGGTGGTTGCAACTAAAAAAACGCCAACTCTTCTAGCGGCTTCTAAGGGCGTGAAGGTTGTGCCAGGGCTGATTGAAAAACGTTACGACCGCCTCGACATCCTACTGGCCGACTACAAGACAGTGCCAAACTTCCGCGTTCAGGCGGAGTTTATTCCAACCAGCGGTTTTAAGCCAGCCTACTACGACTTAAAAGGCGTGAAGCCTTATTTCAGCCGAACGGTGGACATGATGGAGCGTAACGACTCGCCTCGAAAGCTAGTCGAGTACAGCGGCTACCTGCGTATCAGTCGTGACGGTGTTTATACCTTTAGTCTGCGCGGCAGTCGGAGTGATGCAGCGCAACTCATTATCGGTAAGAAAGTGGTGGAGCGACGTCAGGTCGATGCGCCTAAAACCGATGGTATTATCGCCCTTGCGGCGGGACTGCACCCCTTCAAGCTTCAGATTGCTATGGGGCAGGCAGTAATCTCTGTCAAACATGAGACAGACAAGGATTTTCAAGTCCTTAGTTCTGCCGCTTTTGCGCGTGATAAGGCGTATCAGCCTCCAAAGTCTAAAGCTGCAGCCGGCAAGGAAATCCCTGGCTTGTTGGGAATTATCTCCTTTGAAAAGATCGTCGGAGAAAGCACACCGATTCTGAAGGGAAATGGGGCAGTGGCCTTGGTTCAGGGAGCCACGATCATCCCTAACGGTGTCAAAGGCAAGGCACTTGCCCTCTACGGCGAAGTAGCGAGTATGATGATACGCGGTCTCAAGCAACGCGAGGACGCCTTTACGGTCGCTACTTGGGTCATGTTCAAGAACCGAACCGAGGATTTGACTGTCTGGGGTGAGGGTTACGGTCCGGTCCTCCTCCAGTTACGTGGCACCCGTGCCTCCCACCTAAAGGCCGAATGGGGGCGCGGTGTTGGTCGAGTCACGTGGACTGCACCACAAAAGATGACAGTACCTGGCAAATGGTTCCACGTTGCCGCCACTTATGGCAAAGAGAACGTCCTTTACTTCAACGGCAAGAAGGTACAGTCTGCCCAGGCCCTGCACTGGAAGAAGCGCATCGGCAACGGCTACTTCGCCGATCATAATGCAGTGCACTGCAGCAATAAACCAACCGCCTTTGACGAGTATCGCATGTACGACCGAACTCTGACCGACGAGGAGATACAATCAATCTATGAGTCTGAGCGAAAAAAAT
>JABSQK010000572.1 GCA_013215875.1 Lentisphaeria bacterium | reverse complement strand
TCTGGTGAGCCAAATACCTGCATTGATCATTTCCGTGGCATCTGGTATCCTTGTGACAAAAGCACGCAATAAAGATAATCTGGGTACCCATTTGGCCAGGCAATTATTAAGACGCCAGGAGCCCCTGTATATCTGTAGTATTATTTTAATCGTCATTGCTTTTATGCCCGGATTGCCGTTTCTTCCATTTTTTATCATTTCTGTAACGATCTCAATCATGGCGTATAGCGTGCAGGTAAATCCACCCGACTTCATGGAGGATCCTGATGAGGTGATGAGTAAAGCACTGGTTCCGGCAGGAGGTCCTGGAGAGATCATGCAGTCTGAAGCTGGTTCTGGGCCCATGAGCCGGATAGAGACGGTAAGTCCTATGATGCTTGAAATCGGCTTTAGCCTGGTCCCACTGGTGGATAAAAGCCAGGGTGGTGACCTTGTCGACCGTATTGGCATGATTCGCAAACAGATAAAGGATGAGTTGGGCTATATGATCCCTGTGGTACAGATTCATGACAATATTGAACTTACAAATAATGAATACCGCATCATGGTTCGTGGATTGGAACGTGCGAGGGGCCAGGTATATACCGGTTCTCATTTGGCTATAAATCCGGGTGATATTACGCAGGGCATTGAAGGTGTGCAAGTAAAAGACCCTGCCTTTGGTTTCGATGCGGTATGGGTCACGGCCGACAGAATTGATGCAGCAGAAAATATGGGCTATACCGTTGTCGATGCAGCCAGTGTGATTACCACACATGTCACAAAAGTTGTAAGGGAACATTCTGCCGATTTATTGTCCCGGCAGGATGTCAGCGATATGATGGAGGATATCAAACAACACAATTTAGCTGTTGTTGAAGAACTTATTCCCAACTTACTCAGTATCGGGGTGGTTCACAGAGTTTTGCAGCTCTTGCTATCTGAAAAGGTTCCTATTCACGACCTTCCTTCAATACTTGAAGTGTTATCCGACTATGCAGAGCAGTCTAAAGAGCCTGCAATACTATGCGAGTTTTGCAGACAAGCCATGAAGGGACACATAGTTGCACGAAATCTTGGTGCAGATGGCATGCTTTATGCTTTAACTTTAAACCCGATACTGGAGGAAGAAATAAAAATGTCGATTAAACTGTCTGATCTTGATGAGCGTGTCGTGAAAATTGGCTATGAAAATGACCCAAAGAAGAAGATTCGCGAACTGGATAATATTCACGAGGCCTGGCAGGAAAAAATAATCGATACGGTGGAAAGCATCTGTCCGGATCGTATACCGGCATACGATGACTGGCATGAATCCCTGGCCAGCATGATTCCTACTGCAGGGGGCATACTTTTCAGAAAAACAGCAAATGCGAGTCCCGATATTTTTGTAATGGCGGGCCCTACAGGTGTGGGTAAAACAACCACGCTGGCAAAACTTGCAGCAAAATGCGTGCTGGGAGACAGCCTGAATGTGGGTGTTTTGACTATCGACACATTTCGTGTGGCGGCCGTGGACCAACTCCGCGAATATGTAAACTTACTGGGTATAGAGATGCAAGTGGCATTTTCTCCCGACGAGCTGTCGCGGCACCTTGAAGCGTTTTATGATAAAGATGTTGTCTTTATTGATACCCCGGGGCGAAGCCAGTTTGACCAATTCGGCATCCAAAGTATTCAAGATTGTATCGGCGAGCAGAAAGGTTTGTCGGTCATCTTAAATGTGCCTGCAAATATTCGCAAAGAAGAAGAAGCTGAAATATACCGCAGTTACAAAATACTCGACCCTATGGCCGTAGTCATTACCAAGTCTGATGAAGCAGTATGCTGCGATGGTCTCAGTTACTTATTTGATTTTACAGGCCTTCCAGCCATCTATATCACAACTGGCCAACGTGTACCCGAAGATATTGCCATTGCCACGCCCGGTGACGTTGCATCGCTGATTCTTGGCAAAAATACAGTCGTCGAAGACGTGGAGGATTGATATGGACCAGGCTGCATCACTAAGACTCGCTGCTGCGTCGGCGCATCTTGGTAAATTAGAAGCCAAAAAAGCCATTAGTTGCATTGCCGTTGCCAGTGGCAAAGGTGGTGTGGGAAAAACATTTTTTACAGTAAATCTTGCCATCGCGATGCATCAATTAAATAAACGTGTATTAATTGTCGATGCAGACCTGGGACTGGCCAATGCTGATATTATCCTTGGAGTAAACCCAAAATTCAGTCTGCAAGATGCCATATTTAGGGGTAAAGCATTGAGTGAAATCGTCGTAGAAACCCCATACGGTGTAGACCTTATAGCAGCCAGTTCCGGCTCACGAGAAATGGTTTCCATGGGTGAAACTCGCATTAGCATGATTATCCAGGACTTATTGCGCTTCGCTTCAAATTACGATGTACTCATCTTCGATTGTTCAAGTGGAATTCACAGTGATGTGACAGCCTTTCTTAAATTGGCTCCGATGAATCTTATCGTTGCAAATCCTACACCCACATCGATTATGGATGTTTATGCATTATTGAAAATTATTCATCAGTCCCAGATATGTGACAATCCCGGGCTCATTGTAAATATGTGCGATTCTGAGGATCAAGGCAAAAAGGTGGAAGAAACGCTCAATAAAGTTGCAAAACTATACCTGCAAAATCAACTGGTACTTCTCGGTACCCTGCCTCGAAGCAAACATGTAAACTATGCCACTAGTATTCGTAAACCTGTAATGGCCTTGAATGAAAATGAGGATATTTGCCGGCGCTTTCGCGATATAGCAAAAACCGTACTGCATAAAGACCTGGCAAAAACGAAGCTGGGTGAGCTGCCAATGGATGGTCTTGTAAAAGATTTAATAAATGCAGAAAGAAAACACTAAATGTATAAATGCTTACATAAAAGAGGGTTAGAAAAGATATGATTCGTTTATCAGCAGTAATAGGAATATTTTTCGCAGTCCTTTGTTTTGGCTGGCACAGTTATTGCGGCCATGACTTTATGTATAGTGCGTGGATCTCACTCATAGTCATGCTCATAATAAGCATCGTGGTCCACAAATGCATGTTAATGATAGGTATTGTTTTATTGGAATATTTATACCAACAGGCAATTGATGAAGAAGAAGAAATTATTATCCAGGAAACAGAAATTGAGTAAAAATACAGGTTATTAATTTAATGAATACATGGTCGCAAGTACGCAATCAGATATTGGATCCAGAGCTTGAAGAAAAATACTGGCAGGAATACTGGACAGGTAAGGATTCAATAAAAGCTTATAAGAACCTTGTCGAGTATTACCTTCCCCTAGTTGCAAGAATAGTTGAACGTTTATCTATCCGTGTGCATCAACAACTCGAAAAAGAAGAGCTTCTTAGCTTAGGCGTTGTGGGCTTGCATCATACTGTGAAAAGTTTCTCCCATGAGCGCGGTGTTGCGTTCGCGACCTACGCCAAGAAACGTATTCGTGGCAGTATCCTGGATGAATTGAGGCGCCAGGATCATCTCTCTCGCAACCAACGCCAGGAATATCGCCACCTTTGCCAAACGATCCGTGAGCTCACTGAAGAGCATGGCCGCCCGCCTACTGATATACAAATAGAGGAAGCTACAGGACTCAATCCAGGACAAATGCAGCTCTTAATCGAGATGGCAGGAAAAGCAGTCAGCCTGAATGAACGGCTGGGTGAAGGCATGACATTTATGGATACAATTGCTGATGCCAAGTCACAGTCTCCCAGTGATGCTGCAGACGAAATTTTTGCGAAGGAGGCCATGCGTGATGCCTTCAAATACCTCGAGACACGCGAGCAACAGTTGCTTTACTTACGACACAATGAAGGCATGCGGGTTAAAGAAATTGCTGAAATTATGGGAATATCTGAGGGTCGTATTTCACAAATTTATAAAGGTATCATCATCAAACTTCGGGCAGTACTGAATGTGGAGGCTAAGTCGTGACACGGAATGCTCCAGTAGCTGGTTCAACAAGCGGTGGTGGTGGTTATCGATTTAATATTTATACCAAAGTAAATAAAAAAGGCAAAGGCAAGAAAAAAAATAAGGATACGAACGAAGACGAAAATGGCGTTGAGCTAAAACTTTCACCAGAAGCAATTAATCTAAACCAAAAAGATACTTAGGACTTGCTAAACACGTATGGGTTTATATACTAACCCCAACGGCAGTAGCACGTTATGAGCGGAGACAGCTGACATGATAGGAATTGAGCAAAAGCAAAATCTGAATCCTGAAATGCGCCAGGATCAGACTATGACCCACCAGCAGATTCAAGCCCTTGAACTGCTTTCATTGCCCGTACTGGAACTTCAAACGATGATCAATGATGAATTGGAATCGAATCCCGTACTTGATACAACAAATGAAAAAGATGAACTTCCTGCTGATGTAGCAGATGATGACTGGCTCGAACTTGTCCTCAAACTGGATGAAAGTAAGCGATTTTTACACAGCGAACAAAGTTTTATTAGTACCGAAGATCAGGAAAAAAGAGACTATTATATCAATTCCGTGAGTTACCAGCCTACCTTGCATGATCAATTATCCGACCAGCTGCGATTCCTCGAAATTACTGATGAAATTTTTAAAACCTGCGAGCTGGTAATTGCCGGTTTGGATGATGATGGTTATTTGATAAGTCATCCAGCGGATCTGGCAATGGCGGGTGGTTTTAAAGTGGAAGACATCGAGCACGCGATAATATCATACAAGAATTTGAACCCATCGGTGTGGCGGCGAGGAATCTTCGTGAACGACTCATGCTTCAATTGGCCAGACAAAATCGCAAAGACAGTCTAGCCTATGTTGCTGTCGAGAAATATCTCGACGATATTGCCAGCAACCATTTACCCCTGGTTGCTAAACGGATGAAAATCTCCCTGGCAGAGCTTCAAGATGTCATCAGCGATATCCAAAGTTTGAATCCACGATTGGAGCAAGCGATTGTCAGTCCTCATGAATACATTGAAGAGGAAGTAACAGTCATTGAGAAAAATGAAGACCTCGAAGTGCTTATGAATAATGACTATTTACCCAATTTACATATCAGCCAGCAATACCGTACGCTATTATCAAGTGACGATACTCCTAAAGAAGTACGTGATTATGTAAAGGAAAAGATTCGTTCCGGGGTATTTTTGATAAACAGTATTATTCAGCGCCAGAGTACCATTCAAAAGATTTCCAATGTGATCGTTAATGAACAAAAAGATTTCTTTATGAAAGGCGTGAATTACATGCGGCCATTAACCATGGCTCAGGTAGCGGACCAGGTAAATGTGCATGAAACAACCGTCAGTCGTGCAGTTGCCGGCAAATATCTGCGCTGCAAACATGGGCTTATACCGCTTCGTCAGTTATTTACAACCGGTTATGAAGATGACAATGGCAATTCAGTGAGCAATATGGTTGTTAAAAATGCCATCAAATCCATGATTGAGGAAGAGGATTCATACACGCCATTATCCGATAGCCAGATCGCTCAGAAATTAAGAGACCTGGGTTTGCGAGTGGCCCGGCGTACGGTGGCAAAATACCGTGAAAGTCTATCTATTTTATCAAGTAACCTAAGAAGAAAATATTAAATGGATATTGAAACAATTGCAGATGACATAAAGGACTTGCTGGGTCAAAAAGAACCTGAGATCTTTTTCCCTGAAGGTGTACCCGCTTTCGAAAATGCGCAAAGTTTTAATTTGTGGACAAATGAAGAAGTTGAGCCATTCATGGCTCTCTCATCGAAAGAGATTAATGGATTTGGATTTTTCTGCGTCGATCCATTTCTCATATATCCTGATTATAAATTCAAGTTATCAACTCAAGACCAAACTTTTCTGGAGATAAAAAATCAGAATGAAGCACTCGTTTTGGCATTTGTCACCCGTACGGAGAACCCGGAAGATTTCACAGCAAATTTAATGGCCCCAATTGTGATAAATATTTCCAATTGGCAAGCAAAACAAGTCATCGTGGATAAATACCCTGTTCGTTATCGAATCTGGGATAATATCGACCACCTGGAAGGATAAAAAAGTATGTTGATTTTAATGAGACGTTGCGAAGAAAGTATCATGATTGGCAATAATATTGAAATTAAAGTTCTCAAGATTCAGGGAAATCAGGTCCACATTGGTATACAGGCTCCGCGTGAGATAACAGTTTACCGGCACGAAATATGGCAGCAACTCCTGGATGAAAATCGTAAAGCGCTTCAGCAAGAAACAAAACTCACTCCTGAGAATATTGGTGGCTTCAAAAAGCTACTCAAAAGAAAAAAACAATAAACAATTTCCTCTCTTGCAAAACAATTCCAAATGACTTATTGTGTTTGCATACCTAGAAGGTAAAAAACCTGATGAATCAAGAAATACAAAGCGAAGTCGCTAAACTAAAACAACGGAAATCAGACACTCCACCAGCCATTGAGGTTCGTAACTTAACTAAATGCTACGGCGATTTTAAGGCTCTGGATGATTTAACATTCACTGTACCTGCAGGGGTTATTTGTGGCTTTGTAGGGCCCAATGGCTCAGGAAAGACAACCACAATGCGCATTCTTTCCACATTGCTTAAAAGCAATGAGGGCATCGCAAAAGTATTTGACCTCGACACTCATAATCTCATTGATATAAAAGAAGTGCGGCATAACATTGGCTATATGCCGGATTACTTTGGCCTGTATACCGACATGACATCATCTGAATACCTCGAATTTTTCTCTGCTGCATATCGCATTCCCGCAAAGAAACGGCATAGCTTAATAGATGACATCCTCACAATTATCGGGCTTAGCGATAAAAAAGACACCTTAATTGCCGGTCTTTCCAGGGGGATGCAGCAGCGTCTATCGCTGGGTCGCTGCCTTGTCCATTCGCCCAAACTTCTCCTGCTTGACGAGCCAGCTTCCGGTCTGGACCCACGCGCCCGCATTGAATTGATGGAGTTATTGAGAGAATTAAAAAACATGGGCAAAACTATTTTAATTTCCTCTCACATATTAAGCGAACTTCACAATCTTGTGGATATGGTCGTCATTATCGAGTCGGGTAAACTCATATATTCCGGAACTCTAGAAAATGCATCTAAGCAGCTACGACAGGGACAACACTTTATAGAATTAACAATCGAGTCCGATATCGATGAAGCCATGGCATCATTTAAAGGTCTTGATGAAATTTTAGACATTCGCAATCAGGGGCCTGTCATTTATATTGAACATAGTGACAACCTGAGTAGTGCAGATATTATTGCATTTTGTTATGAAAAAAATATTCGCCTTGAAGAAGCAAAACGAAGTGAAGCACGTCTTGAAGAAATTTTCATGACACTTACTCAAAATAAATAAGTTAATTTTATTTATAGAAAATGGTCTTTACCCAAATAGTGCCAATTATTGAAGTCCTAAACAGCCAATAAAAAAGGCCTCATAAATGAGACCTGTTAATTGGAAATTCTAATTTTTTTGAAATTTGCTCAGGTTTCTTCTTCTTCCTCGTCGAAATCTTCTTCCTCTTCTTTGTCTTCTTCATCAAGATCTTCGGAAAAGTCATCTTCGTCATCATCTTCTATATCAGTGATGTCAACTTCTGCGTCTGCGTCTGCGACATCGACATCGACATCGTCGTCATCGTCGTCATCGTCCTCATCATCGGCATCTTCTTTATCTTTATCATCTTCGCCCTCTTTACCGAAAAGGTCTTCGTCTTCTTCATCAGCAAGGCTTAGCATGCCCTCTGGATTATCAAACAGTAGCGAACCAGTTACCATCGCGCCACATTCCGGGCAAGAGCCCGCCTCTTTTTCCACCTCATCCATTGAAATATCAGCGCTACAAAACGGGCAGGCTATCATTTCCATAAGTTATTGTCTCCGAAATTTAAAATTAAAAGTCTCTGCCTCAGGCATACAGAAGTTTTAGGCGTTTTTTTGGAAACTGCAAGCAATTTTAAATTATTTTTTAAGGGAAAGTAAAAACTCAATATTGGATTTTGTTTCCTTGAGCTTTTTGATTAGTAATTCCATTGCTTCATTTGGCTGTACTTCATTCAGATATCGCCTTAGATGAACGATTTTTTGGAGCTCATCTGGATGCATCAACAATTCTTCTTTCCGAGTACCAGATTTTGAAATATTAATGGATGGATAGATTCTGCGGTCCGCGAGAAAGCGGTCGAGATGAAGCTCCATATTACCTGTACCTTTGAATTCTTCAAAGATCACATCGTCCATCTTGCTACCTGTTTCAACCAGGGCTGTGGCAATAATCGTTAAACTACCACCTTCTTCTATATTTCGTGCTGCTGCAAAAAAGCGTCTTGGTTTATGCAATGCATTGGCATCGAGACCACCTGTAAGAATACGTCCGGAATGTGGCTCCACTGTGTTATATGCTCGTGCCAGACGAGTAATACTGTCCAAAAGGACCACAACATCTTTTCCACATTCGACGATACGTTTTGCTTTATCCATAACCATTTCAGCGACCTGTACATGGCGTGCAGGTGGTTCATCAAATGTGGAACTAATGACTTCGCCTTTTACTGAGCGTGTCATATCTGTCACTTCTTCAGGACGTTCATCGACTAGCAATACGATGAGCTGAACTTCCGGATTGTTTTCTGTAATACTGTTGGCGATCTGCTGTAGCAAGACTGTTTTACCTGTACGAGGAGGTGCTACAATTAGACCGCGCTGCCCTTTACCAATGGGACTTGTGAGGTCTACGACGCGCATGGAGATGTTATCCTTGCCGCCACGTTCCATAATAAGTCTGTCATCTGGATAAATAGGTGTGAGGTTCTCAAATGGAACAATATTTCTACGCGTATCCGGTGGACCTTCATTTATCGTTTCCACCTTAATCATGGCAAAGAAACGTTCTTTCTCACGTGGAGGTCTGATTTGACCACTGATCGTATCACCTTTCCGCAAAGAAAAGCGGCGAATCTGAGACGGGCTTAAATAGATATCTTCCGGGCAGGGTAGATAGTTATAAAGGGGCGATCTTAAAAAGCCGAATCCATCGGATAATACTTCCAATGTTCCACCACCATACATCATGCCGGATTTTTCAGCATTTGCTTTTAAGATTTCATATACAAGCTGCTGTTTGCTCAGGGCACCAACAGATTCGACTCCAAGGTCTAAAGCCGTTTGGGAAAGCTCTTGAATTTTCTTTTCATTGAGCTCAACAAGGTTTAGACTTGGAGCTGGCACATCTTTTTGTAAATCTTTACGTTTTGGGCGTCGTTGCTGGCTACCTTGCTGAGTATTGCCTTGCTGAGTATTGCCTTGCTGAGTATTGCCACGCTGGTCATTGCCTTGCTGAGTATTGCCACGGTTGTCATTGCCACGGTTGTTGCCACCACGCTGTTGTTTGTTAGATCTATCATTTTTTGAGCGTGGACGTTTTTGTACAGACTTAGCCTCATTTCCTTTTTCTTCAGTAGTGGCAACGGGTTCGGTTTCGTCAGTAGTGGCAACGGGTTCGGTTTTTTCAGCAGTGGCAACGGGTTCAGTTTTTTCAGATGCGTCTGTTGAGCTGTTTGTATCTTGTACTTCCTGTTCAGTATTTTCGATTACAGGCTCTGAGTCATTCTCGTCAGGCATTTTAATTCCTTGTTTTATATGTTCAAAAGTTAATAATTTTAGGGGTAAGGGTGCTTAAAGAAAAGTATAAATGTAAAATGAACTCCTGCTATTCATTAGATATAGTGTAAAGTCGCTGATTTTATTCTGATCAGGCGATTAATTTTTTAGTTTTTAGGCAGCCAAATAGTCGGCAGTGTTATTGGGGTTATGCATGTAAAATAGTTTATTTGAGGAATAATACAAGCCTTAAATTTCATGTTTTTTAAGACAGAAAGAAGATTGATTTAGTCCAAATAATACTGTATCAATACACTGTAAGATTATCATTGAGACTAAAATCTCATTCATTTAGATTTAGTTACTGCAAATCATTCAAATATAGATACGTTTATGAGTGAAATCGACTCCATTTTTCAATCTTTGCTGTGTAACTATTAAGAAATGGGTCATGTTCGGTAGAAATAGCGGATTTGCGTCGTTTTTATAGAGTAAAATAAGAGAGGTAGATTCACTTGACAAAAGTGTGCTGTTATTCTACTTTAATGGCAAATCTTTTCTAAACATAAAGGATAGGTATGAAAATGAATAAAATTATCACACTATTTATATTTACGGGCATGATTCTATTTGCAAAAGAAGAAGCGCCAAAGAAGGCCAAAGCTCCAAAGAAAGCTGAGGCTCCGAAGAAAGCTGAAATACGAAAAGCTTATGCGGACTATATAAAACTCAAAAAGCAATTCACCGATGAGATCAATACAGCCCTAATGAAAGAGTATGCGCTTTATTTACAAAATATTGACAACTTGGATGAAGGACGCTTAGTCAGAGAAGGTGACCCGGTTACTTTCATTTACAAAGCGGGTCGCAGTCGTAAAATAACCGGTACATTAAGTAGTGTAAAAAAGCAAGACAACGCAATTATTGTAACTGTTGGAACTGAAGAATATAAATTAAATGGAATTAATTTCCTTATGCGTGAGCGCATTTTTTATGGTAAATATAATGACCGTATGACAGCTCACTTAAAACATGAAAAAGAACGCATCAATGGTGATATCTATAGACGCTCAAAGATGAAAGTAATTGCTGCTATGGATAAAGCGGGTTATAACGCACTGTTTATGGATTCGAATCTAATCATTGGCAATAAATTTTATAATCGTGCAGATTTAGGCATTCACAAATTAAAAATGCTTGTCGAGTACCGTAACCGTAGAGACAGATTTCCATACGCGACTGTTACTTTATTGAACACCAGTAAACAGGCATCTATGCTAACAGTTCTCATAAATGGAAATGGCGTTGCTACGACCATCCGGGATGATAAGAACCCCAAGGCCAGAATGTGGAAAAAGCTCACCTTTTTCTTAAGCAGAAAACATCTGGGTTCAGACCCATCTTCCTTATTGCTTAGCCGTATTAAATTATTAATGGTCGGTGACAAAAAATTGGATGCCAGCTGGATGACGGTGGTAGAAGGTTCTAAAAATCTCAAGCGCCAAAAAAAGGATTTCTTTGGTAAAGCAGTCGTATACAATCGTATTGCTTTCGACTTCAAACCCGTAGGAAAATCTGTTCAAACGTATTCTGTTGGCGGAAAATATGATGTAGTAAAGGCCGTGCTTCAAGCACAGAGTTACCAACGTAATGCTGAATACAATTATGCCAAAATTACCCGCAAGCTGACAAAGGGCGTCGAAAAAAAGAAAATCATTGCGGAAGCAAAAAAAGAGATAAAAGAGAAAAAGGAAAGAAAGCTTGCCCCGGCAGTGCTTATTCCCAAAGTTGTATTTCATGACTTTGCAAAACAGCCTAAGACGGGTTTAATTATTTATCGAAACATAAATCCTGATGAGGAATTAATTGGTGCAAAAAAAGGCTCTGCAAAAATCTCTGGCAATGCTGTAAAAAAAATAACCGCATGGACCTCAGCCTCAGCAGATACAAAATCTTTAGGTATAAAGGCAGATGGAATACATTACAGAGTTATTGATTCTGGTGAGAAATCATTCATCCAGCTATCCATAAAAACTAAGACAGAAAAAGCACTTACGATAAACGCAAAAATCAGCATTATATTTAATGACGGCTCTAAGCATGATGCAAAAAAAGAATTCAAAATTCCCAAAAGCTGGAATGGAAATTTATTATGCACAATTCCAGTCAGCATCAAGCAGGTCCAGAGTGGTCTGAGAGCCCTGAAGATCAGCCAATAACTACTATACTTTTTCTTTGTACCGGGAACTCATGCCGAAGCCAGATGGCGGAAGGATGGGCCCGGCACTTCTTTGACCATAAGTTTACTATTTATTCCGCAGGCATAGAAACCCACGGTCTCAATCCAAATGCAGTATTGGTTATGTCTGAGTCAGGCATTGATATTTCCACGCAAAAATCACAGCATATCGATGAATTTGAAGAGATGAGCCTGGACTTAATCGTAACAGTCTGTGGGCACGCTCACGAGAACTGTCCTGTGCTTTTTCAGGAATCACCGGTCATTCATCGCGGCTTTCCTGATCCACCAAAATTAGCCGCAGATGAGAGTGACGCAGAAAGAAAACTCGGGCATTATAGAGATGTTCGCGACATGATCAAATCCTATGTAGAAACACAACTGATTGTTGATCTTGAATCAGCCATTAAATAAGAATAAGACAAAGACTTTCCCGATTTTAAACGTTAATAAATGATAAAAGATCCACTTTGTTTTCATATCGAGTCAAACAATTTTTTCCTCTATGAGGAAAAAAATTCCATATTTCGATTAAATAATTTCATTTAGCCGTCGATAAACAAAGAGATTGGGCATTGGCATGACACATGCGGTTTTAGATTCTCAACAAAAATTGAGGATAGAATGTTTGACGGCCTTTACAAAATAACCAGCAACCTGCTCATCGAAAATAAGCGGCAGGAAATCTTCGCCAGAAACATGGCCGGTGCCACTTCCATTGGCTTCAAAGGTGAAATACTTCTACAAAAAAGTTTCTCAGAGCAATTGGATCAATCGATTTCTCGTTGGGAGCCCACTGGCCACAATGTAATAGCAGATCAGATAAAGACAGATTTCAGCAACGGTACAATTACTCAGTCTGCAAGAAGTCTCGATTTTGCTCTATCCGGCCCTGGTATGTTTACGGTAAAAACTCCGTCTGGCAATGAATTGTATACACGTAATGGATCATTTATGGCCAGTCCTGATGGCATCCTAATAACACGTGAAGGTCATATCGTACAAGGTAAAGAAGGGCAAATTGAAATGGGACTGGATGTCGATGTTAATAGTTTATATGTTGAGCGTGGAATCCTTAAAATAATTGCTGATGGCAAATTGCGTGAGCTCGGTGAGTTGGATATTACGGGAATCGATGATGATCATAAATTGGTCCGTATGTCTTCCAATTATTTTGCGCTTAAATCAAATGAACAAAGGCATCTTTACAAAATAGAAAGTCCTGCCCTAAGCAATTATACCTTGGAAACATCAAATGTTTCTACAATACAGCAAATGATAGATATGGTTCAGAGCATGCGGGCCTTTGAAGCCGCACAGAAAGTATTAAAATCACAAGACGAGATCATCGGTCAGCACCTTCGAATGGGCCGGAAATAGGAGATAAAAAATGAATAGAGCATTATGGATATCGGCAACGGGAATGCAGAGCCAACAAGCACTCACAGACACAATTGCCAATAATATGGCAAATGTAAATACCACTGGATTTAAACGCAGTGTGGTGCATTTTGAGGATTTAATTTACCAAACCGAACAAGCACCCGGAGCTGAAACCTCTGGTGAATCACGGCCGGTGGGTATTGAAAAAGGCAGTGGTGTAAAGACGGTGGCAATATCAAAGATATTTACCCAGGGTACATTAAAGAACTCTTCCTCACCACTGGATCTGGCAATTGAAGGAAAAGGTTTTTTTGAGGTGCAATTACCTGATGGCAGTACTGCCTATACACGTGCGGGTAAATTCAGTATGGATCCAAATGGCCAAGTGGTCACAACCCATGGCTATGTAGTGCAAGGATTCCCAAGTTTAAATACCAATGCCTCGTTATTGGAAATTTCCGCGGATGGAACAATCTCTCAACTCATCGGTGGTACATCAATTTCTGCTGGGCAAATCAGCCTTTCACGGTTTCCAAATGTGGAAGGACTGAGCAGTATTGGACAGGGATTATTCCTGGAAACAAGTGCAAGTGGGACACCCATATCCAGTACACCCGGATCAGGAAGTGTTGGTAATATTGCCCAGTATTTTCTCGAAGGTTCAAATGTTGAAATCATCACCGAAATGGTGGAATTGATCGCTGCACAAAGAGCCTATGAACTTCAATCCAAGAGCATACGAACAGCTGATGAAATGCTGCGTATGACAAACAACATGAAATAATTATGACTAAACTAATTTCACTATTTATTTTTATCGCCACTTTATCAGCAGACAATGTTCGTCTTTTGAATATCAAAAGCAAAATAAATTGTTCAAAAGCAACTATCACACTGGGTGATATCAGCCTAAATACAGACATCTTAAGCGATGATGAGCTCGATATTATTATCATGAGTGCACCTCAAAAATCGAAAACAAAACGTGTCTCCATTCTAACAATTGCCAATTTAATGCAACCCTACGAGGAACTCCATGATATAAATATTCGTGGCCCTCAATACATCACAATAATAAAGATTGCAGATCCTGAACAAATTGAAAAAGTTTACAAAGCGATCAGCCAGTATTTAGCCAAAACAGCTCCGTGGGATAAATGGACAGTGGATGCCTTATTCAGTACCGGTGACAAACGGCAGATAAGCAAAGCAGGTGCTTTTCACAAGGTGAAAGTTCTTTCATCGAGAGGTATCGAAAAAGTGGGTAATGTAAATCTTAACATAGCCTATTATGATAAAGATGGTGGTCTCATGAAAAAGGAAAGTTTTCATCCGGTAATAGTCAAACAGGTAAATGCGGTTGTAGTACGCTCAAGTTTAGCACGGAAACATATTATTATCAAAGATGACATACAAATAGTGCCAAGCTGGCTGGGAAAAGATGGAAAAGATATTATTAGCAAAATCGACCATGTGCTAGGTCGTGAATTGAAGCGTCAATTATCTTCCGGAGCGATGATAAAATATAAGGATCTTTTAAATCCCATAATCGTTAAACGTGGAGATTTAGTAAAAGTTCATTGCAGATATAAAAAGATGTATGTGACGATATCTGCTATTGCAATGGAAAGCGGCCGCCTCGGCCAAAGTATAAAAGTAAAAAATGCCTCGTCGAAGGAATTACTCAATGTAAATATAACCGGTCCTAAAGTGGCCAAATTTAATGCAGGAATATAAGATGAAACATATTATTTTAAGCAGCCTACTATTATTTTCACTCAGTGCCGAAGATGAACTCACCCTGGTAAGCAAAATATACTCCAGCCAGGTCGCCGTAAAAAAAGGTGATTTAATTACCATTGTTATTAGTGAGGCAACAAATTCAGCCAAATCAGAATCGATCACCACAGGTAAATCCGGGTCTGCGTCATCAAGTAATATAACACTTGGTAATGCCACTGGTGGCACTCTGTCTAAAAAGCTTGCGGCTTTGGACCTAGCCACTGCGTACAATCTAAATGGCTCAAGTACATTTGATGGCAGTGGTTCATCTTCAAGTTCAGAAACTTTGAAAGCAACCATTACTGCCAGGGTTGTCGATATTCAAAAAAATGGATTGCTTGTCATCCGTGGTGAACGTCAAATAAAAATGAAAAGAGAACAAGTGGATATCATTATTACCGGTCTAATCCGAACTCGCGATGTCAGTTCATCTAATTCTGTAAACTCCAGCCAAATATCAGATTTAAGCGTTGTATACAGAAGTACAGGCAGTGTTACAGATGGCACAAAAAAGGGATGGCTCTTCCGTTTCTTCGAAAAAATAAATCCATTTTAATCTAAGGATATAGCATGTTTTTACGATTCATATTTTCTTTACTAGTTGCAGCAACGACTTTGTCCGCACAGACGAAATCTGATAAAACTGAGACCAAAAAAGAAGAAAAAGATAAAAAGAAAGATGCTAAAAGCCCTAAGAAAGAAGCCGACTTATTCAAAGGAGTCGATCCGAAAAAGACTGCGAAAAAAGAAGCGTCTAAGAAAAAAGTGAAGTTTAGTTCATCAAAATTAAAGGTGCGCATTAAAGACGTAACTCGCATGAAGGGCGTCGAAAAATATACACTCATTGGCTATGGTATTGTTGTCGGCCTCAATGGCACAGGTGATGGCGATACGGAAATGACTCAGCGTACTGTAAAAAACCTGCTCGAAAATTTTAATATTAAAGTCGAAGAAGGAAATTTGAAGATTGATAATATTGCTGCAGTGATGGTAACTGCGACTATAAATGAGACTGCGCATAAGGGTGACCAGCTGAAGCGTTGTATTGTCAGCACAATTGGTGATGCTGAATCGTTAACAGGTGGCACACTAATGCTCACGCCCCTTCTAGGATCAGATGGTAAGATATGGGCAACTGCCCAGGGCCCCATTGTGAATAACAGCATCACTGCAGGAAAAGGCGGTGCAGGTGGAAACAAAATACAGAAAAATCATCCCACAGTCGCGCAGCTCACAAATGGTGCAAAATTATTACGCGATGTAGGAATCGATATCAACCATAGTGATACACTCACTCTTTATCTAAGAAATCCGGATATTACTACAGTGGTCAATATTGCAGAATCGATAAACAAGGTTTTTTACGGAAGCGCATTCGCAGTCAACAGCAGCACCTGTGAAATCCGTGTCCCACAAGTGGTTCGCCGGGAAAACCGTGTCATGAAATTTATCAGCAAGATAGAGCAATTGGA
The DNA here is from genome assembly GCA_013215875.1 of Lentisphaeria bacterium. GTDB lineage: Bacteria > Verrucomicrobiota > Lentisphaeria > JABSQK01 > JABSQK01 > JABSQK01. The sequence continues at coordinate 4,927 of JABSQK010000572.1, read as the reverse complement.
ATTTACACCAGACAGGAAGGCTAAAATTGTCTTTAATGAGCGTACAGGTACGATCGTAATAGGCTCAAATGTGAAAATTTCTGCAGTCGCAATTAGTCATGGAAACATTGCTATAAATATTAAAAATATCGATTCCATCAGTCAGCCATCTGCTTTTACACGCCAAGGCGAGGCTACAACTGTGCGAATAAATGATGAGGTAACCACTGTAACAGAAAAAAAGGCTGATTTAATCCCTGTACCCGACACAATGACGGTCGGCGAGCTGGTAAATGTACTCAATAATTTAAAAGTGACCCCGCGCGACATGATGATTATTTTTCATGCTTTACGCGATGCCGGAGCACTTCACGCAGAACTTGAATCCATGTAAGGAATAAGAAAATGGAAGCAATTGGATGGTTATCTAAGACAATCGATGAGGCTATGGTTAAAGTTCAGAGCCCGAAGGTCGATAGTAATGATATGCGACTAAGAGAGGTAAGTGTCGAATTTGAGGCACAACTGACCAAAGCGTTGCTAAAAGAGTCATTAAAGTCGGCCGAGGGACTTAAAGATGATGATGAAAGCAGTTCATCAGGTAGTTATTCAGAAATGGTATATGACCAGCTTGCCGGGCACATCAGCAAGCAGAATATGCTTGGACTCGCCGATACAATTTACGATCAATTAAAACAACAACAATTAATCACAGGGCAAGATTATGGCTACAGAAATACCAAGGGAATTGGTACGCAATCTGAACGACACAATACAAACGTTGAGTGATGCAGCTATCGATTTAAAAGGTGCATTAATTCACCGGCGTGTTGATGAGATTTGGGAAATTCTCACAATAAAAGAAGAGTACGCTCAGAAGCTCGAGAGCTACATTAGTTTATGGGACGAAATTGTGGATAAAGAATCAAGCGATGAAGAACTGCAGGCAATACGCCGGGATATAAAAGAGAAAGTCTTTACCCTTCATGAATTGGAAACACATAATGCCTCGTTATCGCGCAGTTATCTAGCATCGATTCGTAAAGCACTCAATGAAGTGAGTGACGAGCACGGGCAAAAAGCCACTTACAATAAAGATGGTAAAAGTAAACAGAATAATCATTTCATAGTCAGGCAGTTTGGATAATTATGGGACTTAATTTAACATTAGAAGTTGGTCGTACATCGTTGATATCAAGGCAGCAGCAATTGGCTGTAGTCGCAAATAATCTGGCTAATGCCGGAAAAACGGGCTATCATAAGCAAGACGCAATCTTAAATAACAACATGCCGGTAACAACAAATATTGGTCAGATGGGTACAGGTGCACATGTGGAAGCTATCGTCAGGGCTTTTGACCAGGCTCTTGAAAATAATCTTCAAACGGCCATCACACAATCGGGCGAAGATAGCATATATGCACAGAAACTTAACTCCATTGAAGCTGCAACTGCGCCTGATGGCAGTTCCCGGCTTGCTGAAATTATTACGGATTTTGGTAGTTCTCTGCAAACTCTGTCGACGCAACCTGAGTCTACTGATGCCCGAGAAACTGTGCTGTTTTATGCAGAAAGTGTGACAAGCGAATTCAATCGACTGCATGGGGATATATTAACGATTCGCGACAACATCGCGGATGCGAGCAATACGGGTGAGATCGCTGATAAGTTGAATGAAATTAATCGACTTGCCGGTGAAATTGCCCAATTGAATGATGATATTTCATTTCAAGAGAGTCGACTTTTCAATGCCGGTATAGCCAATGATTTGCGTGATGAGCGCGATAGTTTAGTCAAACAAATAGCTCAATATGTGGATATCACGGTAACTGAAGAGACGGATTATACCTATACCGTAACTCTCGGCGGACACGAGCTTGTCAGTGGAGGAACATCCGATTCATTGAACCTCGATATGTCCGGTGGGTCTCCGGCATTCAGCTGGACAAGTGATTCCTCTGCAGCAGCAATTTCCAGTGGCGAAATATTTGGCCTTGTTCAAGCATTTAATCATGCCGATACTCTTTTGACAGATTATGAAACATTTGCAGCACAGTTGAGCACAATTGTTAATACGCAGCATAATTTGGGAACAGATCTAAATGGTGCTCCCGGGGCGGATTTGTTTGATGCCTCAACACCCGGTGCAATGCAGGTTTTAATTAGCACGCCTGATGAATTAGCAGCATCTCTTACAGCAGCAATAGGCGATGGCTCAAATATGCTGGCAATATGGGATGCAATGAATAGCTCGGTTGCCGCTTTAAACCAGGATTCCGTTTTCGAACATTCAAATAATTTAGTAGATGCAATTGCCCTTGAGTTTCGTAATGCGAAAAGCAGAGCCTCTGTCTCAGAATCGAGTGTCTTACTTTTTACCGAAGCCGTTCAGCGTAACAGCGGTGTAAATGTTGATGAAGAAATGATAGGAATGCTTGAGGTCCAGCGGGGATTTCAAGCTGCCGCACGTGTAGTAACAACCGTTGATGAACTCTTAGGAATTGTCATCGGTCTAGTATAAGGAGATAGCTTATGGAAAAGCTGCAACTAAAGTCAAAACGAGTCGTTAAAGACATTAAGGAAGGAAAATCAGATGTCGAAGTGGCCCTGCTCGATATAAATTTACGGGCAAAAGATTACATCAGTGTATTGAAGAGACTTCGCATTCAATCCAACAAGGATGAGGAGTCATAATTGCCACAGCCCTATAACAGGCACGAGCGTGTAGCAGCTTCCCTGGTTCCACAGGATGCCAGTTTGGAAATTGCCATTACGCATATGGAAAATGAAGCCGCTCTGATTGTTGATGATGCAAGCCGGCTCGTCGGTATGCTAACTGATGGTGATCTGCGCAGAGCATTCTTGAAAGGTGCTTCGTTGCAAACGTCTGTTCACGAAATCATGTCTAAAAATCCGATTACAGTGAGCGAAAATACCAATCAAAAAGCGATGTATGCCTTGATGCAGAGCAAGCAAATTCGCCAATTACCTGTTGTCGATGACGAGCAACGTCCTGTTGGTCTTGAGCTCTTAAAAGATTCTTACAATCACTTGCATTCAGAAGCAGTAATAATGGCCGGAGGAAAGGGAAGCCGCTTGAGACCACTGACAGAACATATTCCAAAACCGCTTCTGGATTTTGGAGATTCAACAATCCTTGAAACCATTATGGATGGTTTAAAAGAAAATGGCATCGACGATATTATACTCACTGTAAACTACCTTGCGGATAAAATTCGCAGCCATATTGGTGACGGATCCAGCCACGATATAAATGTCAGTTATGTTGAAGAAGAAAAACAATTGGGAACCGCAGGTGCCCTGGCATTGATTGAGAAGCGCCCCAAGGACAGTTTTCTTGTAATGAATGGCGACTTAATAACCGATCTGGATTTTCGTTCATTGAAGCATTTTCACAGGGAGAGCAAAAATGATATTACCGTATGTGTGCGGCGGGAAAGCTTTCAAATTCCTTATGGTGTGATACGCCTGAATGACGATTGTAAAAGCATAAAAGAACTTCAGGAAAAACCAAAAGAAAACTATCTTGTGAATGCCGGAATCTATATGATGGAACCGGAAATTATCGATTTAATCCCGAAAAATAAATTTTATGATATGACTTCACTTATTGAGTCATGCATTGAGCAGAAGAAGACTGTCGGTGCATTCCCTATCCTGGAATATTGGCAGGATATTGGTCGCCATACGGAAATGGAAAAGGCTAAGCGGGAATGGTCTAGCAGACGACGTAAACAAGGAAAGAAAAAACCAGTGTACTAGGAGGGAGCCCATGTCACTACGAATATCCCACTCTGTAATGCGCGACAGCGCAATACATACGACGCAAGTAAACCTGGATTTGCTTGCCCGAAAACAGATGCAAATTGCCAGTGGTCAGAATTATATACGCAGGTCTGATGATACTGCTAGCAGTGCCAGAGCGGAATCTCTGGAGCAGGAAATTACTCAAAACAGGCAGTATGACCGCAATATCGACATTGCCTCAAACTGGGCAACGATTTCAGATGCGCATATGACGAATGTCATCGACATCATGCAGCGTATCAAAGAGCTCTCTACAGAGGCTAATAATGGTGTGAACCCACCGGAGGTCAGGAAAAATCTTGCTATTGAAGTGGATCAGCTTTTGGAGGATCTATACCGTATAAGCAATAGTACGATTGATGGTGTGCCTATTTTTGCAGGAACAGATACGTCCCAGGATGCGTTCCTTGCGGCACGTGATGCATCCGGACAAATTACCTCTATTGCCTATCAAGGTGACGACGGTAACCGAACTGTTAAGACGGGTGAAGTTACCACTGCCGCTTATAATTTACGCGGTGGTGGCACTGATGGGCTCTTCGTTTCTTCAAATGATGGCGTGGACCTTTTTAGCAGCTTAATCACATTGCGAGATGAACTGGCGTCGGGTGATATTCCACAAGATACAACGTTTCAGGCAATCGATGATTCTCTGGATCATGCAATTAGTAAGATGATAAAAAATGGTCTTTTGCAAAAGCGCTTCAATTCTCTGGGCAGTCAGAACCTCAATATTGAAATTGAGAATTATTCACTCTTATCAAGCTTAAAAGATTTGGATATTGCTCAGGCTGTTACTGAGCTTAGTTATTTGCAGACGTCCTATCAGGCATCATTACAGATAGCGGCACGGATCAATCAACTAAGCATGGTAAATTATATATAGTCTTAAAGAAGCGGAGTTTATTTTATATCGGTTATTTTCATGCGCTGAGTAATATCGATACCGCGTTTCACTGGAATAAGAACCTTAAAGGTTGAGCCCTTATTTAATTGACTCTCCAACTCGATATATCCAGAATGTGCCTCAACTAAGCGCTTGGTTACAGCCAGGCCGAGCCCCGTACCATTTCCTTTTGCAGTATGAAAACGGTCAAATACTTTATCGATCGTATTCATAT
>JABSQK010000571.1 GCA_013215875.1 Lentisphaeria bacterium | reverse complement strand
GTGGCAAAGACAATTAAGATTGCCGTATCACATCCCAGTCCACTGGCTCAGTATGACGATGCCCTGGGTGGTGACGCGTTATTGGTAAATCCAATGCCGGCCTGTTACGCCATCCCTACAACTGCAGGAACGGGCAGTGAAGTGGGTCGTTGCAGTGTGATCATCATGCGGGACAGTGGACTCAAAACTCTGTTTTTTCATCCCACTCTATTACCGCCGATCGCCGTATTGGATCCGCTTTTAACAGTCGGATTGCCGCCGCATATTACAGCTGCGACAGGCATTGATGCCTATACTCATTGCCTTGAAGCCTACTTTGTTTCAGCCTTTCATCCGATGGCCGATGCCATTGCAGTGGAGGGTATGAAGTTAATTTTGGAAAACCTAAGAGTTGCAGTATTAACCGGCACAGATTTACCGGCACGTGAAAAAATGCAAGTCGCGGCAGCCATGGGCGCCACGGCATTTCAAAAAGGGTTGGGCATGATTCATTCCCTGGCACACCCCCTGTCGACCCAATTCAATACGCACCATGGCTTAGCCAATGCGCTTTTATTGCCCGCATCCCTGCGCTTTCTCGAAGCAGCAGAATTGACTGATGAGCAGAAAAATAAATTTAATACAGCCAATGATTTATTCAAAGGTAGCTCATTTCATTCGGAAAAACTAAGTGAAAGCTGTACCGCATTTTTTGAATCGCTCGGTATTGAATTCGGATTGTCGAATCATGGCATCGCGGACAAAGACCTTACCGGCTTAGCCAAAGAGGCAATTGGTGATCCCTGCCATGCGACCAATATGGTCGTCATTTCTGAAGCAGATTTACTCGCCACTTACACCGATGCCCTATGAAAGTTGCCCTGTTACAATGCGATCATGTAAGAGACTCACTGGTGGAGGAGCATGGTGATTACGATGATATGTTCAAGCGTTATCTTGGGCAAGCCAAGGACATAGAATTAGAGATCTTTGATGTCATGGCCGGGCAATATCCCGCCATCGATGCATACGAAGCATTTCTTCTTACGGGTTCCGCTGCCTCGGTTTATGATGGGGATACCTGGATTCTTGTGTTGATTCAATTTATAAAAACGCTGCACGAGCAAAAGAAAAAAACCGTCGGTATCTGTTTTGGCCATCAACTCATCGCTTATGCACTTGGCGCCTGTGTAGAAGAGTCCGAACGCGGCTGGGGCATTGGCAGCAGGGACATACAGATATTGTATAAGGCCGATTGGATGAATAACGAGGCTGATCTATGCTTGCTTTACAGCCATCGCGACCAGGTCGAAACGCTGCCTGAAGGCGCTGTTATCATTGCCGGCAGTAGCCATTGTCCCATTGCTGTTTACCAGATTGGCTCGCACATTCTTGGCATCCAGGGACACCCGGAATTTAGCGCTGATTATGCCGAGGCCCTGATGGAAGCCCGGCTTGAGATCATTCCGTCTGAGACCATAAAACCTGCAAGAGAATCTCTGACAAAAAAATGTGATAACGATTTAATACGCCAATGGATTCTTCGATTTATTTCTTCATGATGTCAAATTTTGACTATTTAATAATATTTTCCTTCCATGTCTAAGGGTCGGATGTAGGGTACATATTAAACGAAGGATTTTTAATGTCTGCCAATTCAGATGCTGTTCTACTCACTGACGAACAGATTCAACAATTTATTTGCGATGGTTATATCGCCTTAGAAAGCGATGTCGATCCCGCCGTGCATCAACTCATCGATGAGCGTCTCCAATATGTTAAAGAGAACGAATTCCATATGGGCAATAATTTCATGCCGCGTATCCCTGAGTTCCATCTCGTTACTGACTGTCCGGTCGTGCGCGGTGCTTTGATCAGTATTCTGGGTGCAGATTATATGCTTTATTCCCATCGCTGCATACATTGGCGGGATCCTGAAAAAGAACCGGTGAGCGATGAATTGTTTAATGAACGTGTTCGTGGAGACTCCCACCAGGATAGCTATCCACCTTTTCTAAATTGGCGCAGCCACCCGCATCAATTTGTGCGCATGATGTATTACCCGCACGATACTGAGCTGGTGAACGGCCCTACCCATGTTGTGCCAGGAAGCCATTACCATGGTGGTGTTAGTGAAGAAGACCGCCACAATGAAATACCCATTACGGGCAAGGCCGGTACCGTTTTTCTCAGTCACTTCGATATTATTCATTCCGGTTCACCAAATCAAAGCGACCGTGTACGCAACATGATGAAGTTTATCTTCGCCCGGGGTCGCCGTGCTGATCATCCATCCTGGGACCATGTGGATGCGACCTGGAAAAACCTTAACACAAAAGCGCCGTAT
>JABSQK010000570.1 GCA_013215875.1 Lentisphaeria bacterium | reverse complement strand
TCTAGAAGATGTCTTACGACGAATCATGAGTCATCCGGCAAACAGAATACATGAGCTCCTGCCGGATGAATGGGCAAAAATACGTAACGAAAAAAACACGCAGAATTAAAGCAAGACTGTAAAACAATCACCGCTTACGTACGTAATGAGTAAACGAAAGAAACGCAGCCGTGGGCGCAAGCTAAAGGGATCTAATAAAGAGCCCCGAAAGCCTAAGAAAACTGAGAAAAAGAAAATAGAAACAATTCAGAAGCTGGCCGCGAAAACATTTGATGGTAAATTACCAGAAGGAGTTGAGTTTGTTAAATATTCATCTTTTGATGAATTTATAGACGTTCCATTACTACGTGGTCCTCGTGAGTTTAATGGCAAAATCTATGATTGTATATATTTGGATCCCAGTTATCCTGAAGTCTTACCCAAGGGTACAATCCGTGGGGATATAACAAAGCAGAACTATTGCTGTAGTGGTCCGTATTTTTATTACCGAGACAAATCCCTCGACTGTATTCAATGCAATGAAAATTTCACCTTTTCTGCCGAAGAACAAAAGTACTGGTATGAAAGCCTGCAATTCAATTTAGGATCCATTGCGATCCGATGTAAAGACTGCCGTAAACAAAGACGCAGTGTAAACTCGCTATTTCAACAGATCTCGGTTGCCCTAAATAAGATTAAAGAGAATCCGAAAAATCCCGCACACTATATAATAGATGTCGAAGCGACAATTCGTCTACATAAAAATACCGGCGAAGGGAATCTCGACCGCGCCCTAGCGCACGCACGAAAAGCCAGAAAGCTCGATAAGGAATTCCATGAAGCGATCTACTGGGAAGCAATGGTGCAAATCCAAAAGGGAAAAAACAAAGAAGCAAAAATCCTACTGGAAAAGTTCCTCACAATCATCGGCGATGAACCCAGATACAAACGACTCAATAAAGCCGCTAAAAAAATCCTAAGTGAATTGTAAAGAGTGCTTGCCTCTGGCAGCCAAAGAATATGCCTCCGGCGGTTCAAGCCCCAAGTGCTTGGTGAGCTGTAAGTGAACGAGCATGTAAGAGAGTTCTCCTTGAAAATCCCCAATTGCTTATGCTTGCATAAGCATGGATTCTTAAGGACGTAGTCCTTGAGTGCCGCGCAAGCGATAGAAGAAATATCCTTACGATCGCTGCGCTCAAACCCTAATTGCTGATAGATATAAAAAATGGGTTCGATTTTAAAAACTTGAAAAATTATTTATATTACATATAATATATATGATGGGAAAGTCGCCGTAAAGACACATTATGTTATAAATTAAACCTTTATGGTTAAGGATCTTACGATGTACGAGGCCGATAAAACTGCGATCATTCTGATTGGTTACCAGAATGATTATTTTGCCAAAGATGGCATACTTCATGCTGTTGTTCAAGATGATGTAGAACGAAACAATACACTCGAAAATACCCTCAATTTATTAAACACCCTTCAAGATACCAATGTCTGCTTTATCAGCACGCCAATACATTTTTCACCGGATTACCACGAGTTAAACACTCCCGCTGGGCTTATGGCGCAAATTAAGGACTTGGGTGCATTTAGCCGTGAAGGTCCCGGTGGTGCCACCATTCCAGAATTAATCTCATTTGGCGACCGGGTAAATCACATCACTGGCAAAACAAGTTTCAATGCATTTAATGGAACCGGACTTCACGATTATTTAAAAGAGAAAGGCATCGACACACTACTATTTGCCGGTGTGGTCACCTCTATATGTATTGATTCTACAGCCCGTGCTGCTTCAGAATATGGCTACAATTGCGTCGTCCTTAGGGACTGTATTAGCGGCCGGAGTATGGAAGAGAATAACTATTATTGCGAAAACATATTTCCACTATATGCAAGAGTAGAAGAATCGGGAGCAATTAAACACGCTTTCTAAATCCAGGAAGGAACGATGAGTAGTTTTGGTAATCAATTAAGTAATGGATCGGAATCAGAAAAAGACATGATGATCGCCCAGCTTCATGAAGAAGTCAGTGCACTTAAAGAGATTCTCAAAGATGCCATTGCCACAAAACCTGCAACAGCCCAAGCCCTGCATGTTCAGCAACAGCGCGCAGAAGAACTTATTGAATCAAGCCCCTGGTTGGTATTTTGGGTTGATGCACGAGGATTTTACCGCGAAGTAAACAAGCAATTTTGCGACTTTCTTCACATGTCTTCACAAGAGGTTTTGGACAGCAAGCTGGGAAATCTTGGCGAAGCCCCTGAATTCTACGACCCAATACAATCATTTATAGACTCCACTAAAACCTCACTCACCACAGAAATTTCCATGCTTATAAATGGTGTAACAAATTATTTCTTATTGATAATGCGTAAAAGTGAGACCAGTGACCAGTCCTCAGTTATCGGTATCGATATCACTGCCCGGGTGATATTGAAAAACGAGAAGGTTCGCGACCAGCGCCTGGAATCCGTCGGTACCCTTGCTGGCGGTATCGCTCACGATTTCAATAACATCCTCACAGTCATTCAGGGAAATGCCAGTATTGGTCTGATGTCGGTTGATGAAGAAGACGAAGCTTTTGAACTTTTTACTGAAGTTGAAAATGCTTCAAAACGCGCCCAGAAATTAACCCATCAACTATTAACCTTTTCTAAGGGCGGCGCGCCGGTAATATCTTTATCTCCCCTTCCGATACTAATAGAAGATGCTGTGCAGTTCACCTCACGTGGCAGTGCCTGTAAGTTCGACTATAATTTTGAAGACGGATTGTGCCTGGGGATTATCGACTGCAACCAAATCTCCCAAGTGATTCAAAATATTGCCATGAATGCCATCCAGGCTATGTCACAGAAGGGTACTGTGAGTATTTCGGCTTCAAATATAAGCGAAGGAAATAGCACTTACCCGATGCTGGATCCGGGTATATTCATTGAAATAAAGATCGAAGATACCGGTATTGGTATTGCCGCAGTAGATCTACCGCTAATTTTCGACCCCTATTATTCGACAAACGAAGGTCCGGGCCTTGGGCTTGCAGTGGCACATAGCATCGTACAAAAACATGGCGGACACCTGCTAGTGGAATCTGAGCTGGGCAT
>JABSQK010000057.1 GCA_013215875.1 Lentisphaeria bacterium | reverse complement strand
CCGGTTTTCGTCGTCTCTCTCTACTGAGCTAGTAGGTGCTTTCTTTTTACGGTCCACGAATTCAATTTATCATGACTCTATGATAAAGTCATAAATGCCAACGAAAAAACTCTTATAAAATCACTGCAGTATCTGAAAAAGAGCTTATAGTTCGCTTATTTTAAAGCGAAATTTTAAGGAAATACATGTTTGATTCGATTATTTTTGATTTAGATGGAACACTGCTGAACAGCGTTCCTGATTTAGCCCAATCCGGTAATTATACACTACAGGAATTGGACCTGCCTCAGAGAGATATAGATGAAATTGCTATTTATATAGGAACGGGCGTTGAGTCACTCTTGCATCGTTTAATTACAGGGAACTTTGATGGTATAGCCGAAACCAAAATCCATCAAAAAGCGATGCGGATTTTTGCCGAGCATTATGCCGAACATTGTTGTGATAAAAGTTTTTTATATGATGGTGTCATTGAGACTTTGGCGCAGATTCAAAGTCAGGGGATAAAAATGGCGGTAGTGAGTAATAAGCCAAAAGACAACATTCCATCAATTCTTAAGCATTATCAAATTGACCATTTCTTTGACTATGCATTTGGCGCAAATTCATTTGAGGAAAAAAAGCCCAGTGCCTTACCATTGCTCGAAACAATGAAACTTCTGGATTCTCAAAATTGCCTCATGGTAGGTGATTCACTAAGTGATGTACGTGCTGCAAAAGCTGCTGGAATGCCTGTTGCATGTATGTCGTACGGCTACAATCACGGGCAGCCTGTCGCAGACCTAAATCCCAATTGGGTCTTGGAGTCATTCCAAAAGCTTCGGACTATTTTGAATTAATTGCTAGCCAGGCTAAAAACTTGCTAGAAAGCCGCCATCGATATAGATGATTTGTCCGGTGATATAACTGGAAGCTTCTGAAGCGAGGAAAACCACTGTATTGCCAATCTCTTCTGCTTCACCCCATCGAGCCAAGGGTGCACGTTTGACGAGCCATTGATAAAATTCTTCATCCTCATGCAGAGGTTTGGTCATATCAGTTTTGATATAGCCTGGACCCACGCCATTTACGCGAATATTGTATTTTGCCCAATCACAAGCAAGTGCTTTTACAAGTTGGCGAACTGCACCTTTACTGGTGGTATAAGGCGAAGTAGATGCCCGACTAGCCTCACTCATTAATGAAGCCGTCATGACAATTGCACCCGCTTCGCCATTGGCGATATGTTCACGAGCATAAGCCTGCGCCATGGCAAAGTAAGAATCGACATTTATCCGCATGACACGCTGGAACTCACTGACGGGAATATCTTCAGCTTGCCCCCTGTGAGTTATACCTGCATTGCAGACAAGGATATCGATACCCGATAGTTGCTCAGAAATTGCATTATAGTTTTTTTCACAATCATCAATTTCATTCAGATCGAAGCAATGAGCCGTTGAATCGGCACGCAATTCTTGTAATTCCAGCAGTGCACGGTCATTCTTCTCCTGGTTTGAACCTGTAATTGCCACCTGTGCACCAGCTTCAATCATGCAACGGGCCGTGCCAAGGCCAATTCCACTGTTGCCGCCAATAATTAAGACTTTTTTGTCAGTTAGTGAAAAGCGATTTGTAGTCATTGAAATTATTTCCGTCTAGAGTTAAATTATATACGTATATACTAAATAACATAAGAGCTATGACAGTCAATCTGAAAAACTATTTTCCGTCATTTATTCGAGCCTTGTCTGAGTATGATCATCTGCTTGTGCCATCTGGAAACGAGCCCGATGAATATGCCCTGGCTGAAGCTGCAGAATTACTTACAGAGATGGAAGCGCAATGGCGACTGAATTGTCCCGCGGATATGCCTCTTTATAATAAGGATGCTGCACTATGGGCCGCCGGGCAATTTTATAAGGCCGCCCAGTTTTTTGCATGCCGGGCCATAGGACCGGATATTGTCCGGGATGAACTACTCCAGGATTGCCCCGAAGAATATGATGCATCCACACTCTATTCGATCGACCTTGTCTTTCGTTTTTTACCCTCTCTTTATAAAACTGCTAAAGCAGTATCAGAGGGCGACATACTGCTTGACTGTATAAGAGAGATGGCTGTTGCATTTCCATTGTCATCTGTAGGGATCACAATTGAAGATGCAAATTTCAATGTAGATACCATTACAGAGAATACGGGCTTATTAACATTGTATGCCGAGCGAATCTTGGACTATTCTGATACGACCCGCCTATCTGATGAGACTGTGCAAGAGAAATTGCGCACGATCATTGGCAGCTATCCAAAACTTAATCAAGAAATAAGTGATTTACTGGAGATAAAAATATGACTGCAGAAGCAATACTTGAAATAAACAAAAAACTCAAAGAAACTGTATTTGATCAATTGAAACAACGCTTTGTGGCAAAAGATGAAATCATCGATCTGCTCGAAGTATCTATGATTGCCGGTGAAAACCTTTTTATACTCGGGCCACCTGGAACTGCGAAAAGTGCCCTGGTGCATGAGCTCGGGCGTTTACTAAAAGGAACGACGTTTGATTATCTGCTCACACGCTTTACCGAGCCGAATGAACTTTTTGGGCCATTCGATATTCGCAAATTAAAAGAAGGCGACCTTGTTACAAATACAGAGGGTATGCTGCCAGAGGCAGATTTGGTTTTCCTCGATGAATTACTCAATGCAAATTCCGCAATTCTTAACAGTCTCCTGACGGCCTTGAATGAACGCATATTTAGACGCGGCAGGGAAACGCGCCCATTACCAGCATTGATGTTTATTGGTGCGAGCAACCGTTTGCCGGAAGATGATGCACTCAATGCATTGTTTGACCGTTTCCTCCTGCGTGTTATGTCGAACAATGTTCCCGATGAAGAAATAAAAAGTGTATTGAGTGCGGGCTGGAAAATGGAAATATCTGAAGAAGTAAAATCAGAGACGAGTATGGATGATATTCGAAAAGTACACGGTCTCTTAAAAGAAATTAATTTTGATGATGTAATGGATTCCTATGTTGAGTGTATTCATCGTTTGCGCCATGCTGGAATAGATATCTCCGATCGCCGCGCCGTGAAGCTTCAGAAATTAATTGCAGCATCGGCTATAAGTTGTGGCCGCTTAATTGCAGAAGAATCAGATTTATGGGTTTTGCGCTATATTTGGAATGCCGAAGAGCAGATTGAAATTTTGCATTCAATTGTGGATGGCTTTGTTAATATGACAGAAAAGTCACCTGCTGCACATCCGCGTAGTAAAAAGCAGGATGCGCCGGACCCGGAATTGCTGGCTAGAGATATTGCAGCAATACGTGAAAATTTGAGTGCTAAGATAAGTGAATCGGAAATTCAATATATGAAGGACCGACTGTCCTTGCTGGGTGAGCGCAGTGAATGGGTCGCAGATACACAACAGCGTGATTTTTTAAAAACTGAAATTCAGTCAACGTGGGAAAAACTTTTGGACGTAAATTAAATGAAAAAGTGGGCTGCCAGATTATCTGCAGAATATGCTGAAGGACTCATTTCGCTTCGACATAACAATGACATACAAATTGCCGATTGCGATAAAGAACTGTGGATTAATGGACCGGAAATGAACCCGGCAGTTCTTCGTACACTTAAAAAAATTCCGCAGATAAATATCTATTCACGAGACGGAGACAGCCTTACAGCATACGGTAAACGCGTTCCGGAAAAGCAATTGAAAAACTATCAATGGGAGAAGATTAATACATTTTTTTCGTTTCATTTTCCAGATTCAATGTACCCGGCAAAGCTACGAAACAGTTTGAATGTTTCTTTAATAGCGTCAGATCAGTCCACAGAAGCAGTCGCCATTGTTTTAGACGGAAAGCATTATATAGAGGAACTCTTATCGATTAGTCAGGTGCGATTAAACGCATTGAAATTTGCCGTGTCTGAAGATGCACAATTATTATTTACCGGCACACCTCTACCATCATTACCCGGAATTTACTACTATCGCATCGGTCCTGTACTCGTTCCTATTGCCCATCGTTTGATGCCTGCATTGGACCCTGAATCCTTAAAGTCACTTTTTGAATTGCGTGAAAATGAACTCATTCTTTTTGCTCTGGATGGGAGCTACCAGCGCCTGGCAGAGGAAAGTTTTGTTCCTGCATCACGCGCTGCGATTCGTCTGAGTTTGGACCAAGGGGAAGTAAATGAGTTACACTGACGACCTTGTTCATTCCTATCTGACGCCTCCCGTGGACTATTTCTGGCGCTGGGATCCCGAAGAGAGTTCTGTTATAACCTGGCAGGATTCCACTACCATTGTTTACAAAAAAGAACTTTGTGAACATCTTAAAATACTTATGCCGGAAGGCTTACCACCTTTGGCCTCAGTCATTTTATTGCTGGCAGCCTGCCGGGAAAATTTTGAGGCGATGTATGATAAACATATACCGGAAAAAATTCCTACCCGTTGGTCAACGGAAATGCGAGAACTTTTGGACAAGGTAAGGGGCTTACCGGAAGAAATTCGTACTGATGCATCAGCCCGCCGTATACTTTTGAGCCTTGTTTTTGAGGATGCGAGCCGAGGACTGGCAGAATCTGCTCGCATCATTGTTAACACACTCGAAAGCGGTATTGAGGATTTTAACCTCTATCCAGATCCAGCAAAATTCTGGACAACAGAAGACTTTATTAGCGCGATGCATGCGCTCTCCCAAGGCCTTGCTCATCGCACTACAGAGGGGCTTGAACAGGAAATTCGCAGCGGAACAAATAGTATTCCAGTCACATATGAAATTGAAGCACCTGAAAACCATACAGACTACAAACAACTTATTACAAAATTAGCTGAAGATCATCGCCTAAAAGAAATTTCTTTGATCGCAAAAAACCTGTCCGGGGTATTGTCATTGCCTCGTCCTGTATCGATGCAGGATGATCTCCCCGTTGGCGGTGTCTCAGATATAAGTAATCGCGGCCCTTTGCACCGTTTACTTTTAAGCGAACTGGCTAATGATGACCTAGTTCTACTCGTAAAGATTGCTTTAAATGAAGCGCTTTATTTACGCCGGGAGACTATGCCTAAGGCAGATCCGGAAACGAAAGATGTCTATATTGACAGCAGCATTCGTATGTGGGGAATTCCACGGCTTTTTGCTGTTTCGCTGGCCCTGTCAATTGCTGCTACTTTGAAAAAAGAGGATGAAATTAATTTTCACAGGATTTATGCAAAGGGCACGGCTAGGCAAGACTTGGACAGCACGGAAAATATTTTTAAATATCTCGAAAATCTTGAGATCAGTGAGTCACCATTTATGAATGAAATCGAATTTGATGCGGAGCATGAACTGCATCTAATTTGCCATGAAGATGCCTTAGCCGATGCTTGCTTTAAACATTTTCAGGCAAAACTTCAGAACAATTTATTTATCTACGCGCTCAACCGTTATGGGGATATGACGATATATATCTATAGCAAAATAGGGCGCCATAAATTAAAATCAATCGCACTGGATTTTGGCAGCATCTTTACGACAGAAAAGAGTGAGAATTTGCCCGCAAAGGTGAATTTGAAACACCCTCTTTACCTGCGCATCCATCCATCGCCATTACGTATGCCTTTTGAGTCAGATATTACCCGCAGCGCATTTTCGCAGAATTATGGCCTGGTCTGTATCGACCGCTATGGGCACTTTAAACATGAAGATAACCAAGGCGGGTTTAAGGATTATGGAGCCGGCTATAATGGTAAACTAATTTACATTGGTATAAACAGGGCAGGTGTAGCATCTGTAGTTTTTAGTACCCACGATACTAGAAGCTTTCTTTATACACGGATAGACCTCAATCAAGGATTAAGAAAAGAACAAGAATTAGTTTTTTCTCTAAAGAAATTTGTCGAAATATGCATTTATAAAGAAACACTGTTTATCATTCACAAACAATCCATTACTGCCTATAATGCAGAAAATGCCGAATATTTAGATTCGATAAACTTGCGTATACACATGCGGCACCGCTATAATCGCTATTTTCAAGATGACTCAAAATGGTATGCTCTGGTAATGGATGAAGGACGAATCCGGTTTAATCAAATTCATGAAGAGCACGAATTTAATTGTCTGGGGATATATCAGAATTCAACAGGAACTAGTTTTGCGGTGAATTATGAGTGCAACGTACTCGACCTAAACAGCAATAAAATAATGGAATTTTCACGAGTTTTAGAGCATCCCAATTCAATTGTTGCTGTCTCAGATGATGAAAAGAGAATACTGTTAAAAGGGTTTGGTGGGGAAGTAATAAATATGAATTTTACATATGCGGTTCTTGATATGGAAACCGAAAAAGCACAGGTTTATGGCACAATGAAAGAGGCTCTTTTTGGGCTTAATCCAGACTGTAAAAAAATTGGCTTTGGTGATCACTTTAATCTGAGCAAATACTTTAAATCATTATACATCAGTGAGACTAAATGCCTGGGGCTAATTAGTAAAAATAACAATTGCTTTGAACTAAATTTGATAGAAGAAACATACGATAATAAAGCATATTTAGTTTTTAATCAGGTGGACTACATTAATTTGTCAAAACATAAATGTGTCCCTTTCCAGAACTATAAAAATAAGGAAGCAGTCGATATCATTTCAAAAGCAGATATATCGGATGATTGCATAGCATGGATTGATCGCCGGGGCCTTTTACATATCACAGCTGCTTCATTGCCTGAAATATGTATCAGCTTGTCTAATTCAAGTGCAGGAAATGTTGCAGTATGGACATCGCAAAATGAACTTGCTGGCCATTCGTATTTTACCGCAATAACCGATAAGAATAGCACTCATATATACAATACTCGCATAAAAGAACTGGTGGCGTTTATCGATGAAAGAATTTGAGCTGGACATACGCGCTGGGGAGTCAGTAGACAGAGCAGTATACGCATTATACCTTCCGGCATTGAAATTGCAGTATCTGCTCGAGGAGATAGACAGCTGGAATATTGCATCGTCAGAGATGCAGTTTTATATAATGAATGAGGCAGATAAAAATGATGCCATATTTTATATTTCGAATACAGAAATAAAATTTAATTACAGTGCTTTTTGTAATCCGTTTCGACGGTTAGGAAAAAAACTGTTTATCCCTCTGAATGCATCGTTGAATTATGAACTTACAGATAAGGAAATCGATACAGCATCCAATTGGGATTACAGTATATTCATGCCGAATAAACGGTTTTTCTCTTTGGATCAAGCAGATCTGATAGGTCTCGATAAATTGCTTTCAGTCAATCCAGAAAAAAATTCAAGCTGGAACTATGCCAAAGCCGGTAACCAGCCAACGAGTACAATAAGATCTATATCGCTTTCGACGGATACAGATCTTAAGAAGTTATTATCTGATGGCAATGAGGATATTGCTTCGGAACCTGCCTTATCAGAAAATGACCTGAAAAATGATAATGACACGACTCCCATAAGGAATACAACAAATAAAATGATAAGTCGTTTCAAAGGTATGATGTCCAACAAGGACGGTGATACCGCGGGGCCTCGAGGGACACATACGCCCATTGCCGGGCATGGACCAGGAGGAAGTTGGGTCGAGCGCTTTCAAAAATGGACGACAAATCAATTAAATTCAGTTTCCAATAAATTGCAGGATAAACGCTTAAAAGAGTTGGAAAATCTTTTAGATGAGTTGAAGACAAATCCAAGTGCCGGATTGAAAAAAGCCTTACCATTTTCGTCGTTCAATCAGGGGCGCGGAATGGCAAAATCCGGCTCGACATTATCGAACCATTCTATAAATTTCAATTTAACTGGGCTCGCTGGTTCTGGAGGAATGCTGGACTCTTGGGATATTCCATGGGAGATCCAACAACAACTTAAAAAAGAATATCGCGAAATTGCCAATCGCGAAATGATGAATAATAATTACCGCCGGGCAGCATATATCTTTGCTCATTTACTCGGGGATATCTCAGCTGCAGCAAATGTTTTATACCAGGGAAAATATTACCAGGAAGCTGCAATACTGTATAAAGAAAAACTTCGTGATACCCGCAAAGCGGCTGACTGCTATGAGAAATGCGGAGACTTTCAAGCCGCAATTGAAATATATGAAAACCTCGAAGAATATCTCAAAGTCGCAGAACTTTATCAACAACTAAAAAATACTGAAGAAGAAAAAGTCTATATTGAGAAAGCTGCTTTGCATGAAATTGATAAGGGCAATTTATTGGCTGCAGCGGATATATATGAGAATAAAGCACAATCCACCGATAAGGCATTGGCATTACTTGAATCCGGCTGGCCTGCCCATCAACAAGCAAGTAAGTGCCTGGAGGTGCAACTTTATCTACTTGGTAAATATGGGCGTAAAAATGAGTCAAAAAGTTTACTCGATGGTTTTAAAGAAGAACAAGTACCATCGTATGCGTGTGTCTCGTTTGCAAGAGCGATGCTCTCCACGGTAAAATCATATCCAGATACGGAGATAAAAAAGCAGGCTGAAGATTTAATTCGAATTAATGCAGCGCGACGAATACCAAAGGCAAATCTCAACGAAAGGGAAAAACTTTTAGAAATTTTATCTAAATCCGTTAGCGATGATAAAATTTTACATCGTGATGTTATGCGCTATAAAGAAAAGCAGAAAAGTCGCAAAAAGAAAACGGTTCCGCATCCAAGCAGCAGTTGCTTTAGTACGATTGAGAAAAAAATTCCCTTGTCCAAAGAGATCCATTGGCAGCAATGTTGTAATACAGGGGCCTGTATTTTTGTCTCGGGTTTCAGTGATAGATCATTTCATGTTGTGCAAATTGACTGGGAGTGGAATATGCAGGAAAATACCTGGGAAATTCCTGCAGAATTGTCAAAATTATCAAAGGAAGACTTGTATAAATCGATTCGTATTTCGGCTAGTTTTAACAGCTCGATGGACCTGCTGATTTACGATACTGTGAATACCCGCTATGAGACCAAAACCTGGTCCCAGACAGATGAGCTTGCTAAAATGACCGGGGGGACACCCCATTGGATGGTTCATTATGTACAGAATATTACATACAGCGAGAAAAAACTTCTTTACTTTGCAGACTTTTCCGATAATTCATTAACCTTAACAATTCAGGACATGTTAGGAAATATTACCAAGTCGGTCGAATATACCCTGGACTTTATTCCAAATCCATATGCTGAAATACGCGATATAGCGGTGCAGCGCGATTCGATTTATGTCGCCATTGATGAATTTCTTATTTGCATACAGCAGGACCATGTCGACTATATAGATTTTAACTATCCAATTATAAATCTCATGGGTTCCGCGCCATTTGCCCGTAGACGTCTTGCGGTTGCCCTCGAAAAAGGTTGCGCGATGGTATGGACGGGTTGGGATTGGCAGAACTATAATTATTTTAATACGGATCTCGAAAATCCCAAAATTGTTTTTACAGCAAATGGCTCACTCATTTGTCATGACGTGGAGCGTTGTGAAATTTATGAAAGCTCAAACCAGAAAGTAAAATTAATTAATTCTTATGATCATATTATGGTGCTTCGTGATATTTGCCGGGGGCGGGCTGGCAGTGAATATTTTCTTTTATCAAATGACCACCTTCAGCTAAATAAATTAAGCGACGAGTGGTATTAAGATCTACCTTCTGATAAATCTATTCTGGCTATTGAGGCTGAGTTTCATCAAACTATAGTTTATTGCTTAACTAAATGCTGTAAATGGCCACTATAAGTTTATGGAAAATTCAGTAATACGTATAATTTTAAGAAATCCAATTTTTGCCAATCTGTTAATGATTGTCCTTCTGCTTGGAGGCTTTGCTGCTACCAACTTAATGGTGAAAGAAAGCTTCCCGGATTTTGAGCTTGATATACTCTCCGTATCGGTCCCTTTCCCTGGTGCTGCACCGGAAGAAGTGGAAGAGGGAATTTGCTTGCCACTCGAAGAAGCATTAGAAGAAGTAGATGGAATAAAAAAACTCATAACAACTGCGAATGAAGGTGTGGGTGCAGCGATTATTGAGTTGAATACAGGTGCAGATATAGATCGTGTCCTGGATGATGTAAAGAAAGCTGTCGATGCCATAACAATTTTCCCCCGAAACGCAGAAAAACCAATAGTAAAAAATATTCACTTTGATTCGTCAGTTGTGCGCCTTGCTATCTGGGGCGAGCTTTCCGAAACCCAATTAAAGGAACTTGCATTAGAAGTGGAAAATGATTTGCGTACCTATGTATTAAAATCTAAGAATCCATTTAAGTCAGATATTCAGATACGCAAAATCCGAAAATCCGGTGTTCGAGATTATCAGGTATCTATCGAAGTATCTGAAGAAAAACTTAGGCAGTACGGGATTAGTTTTGATCAATTACGCAAGGCAATTTCATCCAGTAGTTTAAATCTGCCAGGTGGGTCAATATTAACAAAAGATGAAGACCTGAAAATTCGCATCTCAGAAAAAAAATATTATGCCCATGAGTTCAATGATATTGTCATATTGAGCAAGACAGATGGTACACTTATTAAACTTTCGGACCTGGCAACAATCAATGGTGCTTTCGATAACAATAAAAACAACTTTGCATTATTTAATGGAAAGCCAGCAGTTTCTCTGCAGATCCTAAAAAGTAAGGATCAGGACTCGATGGATATTTCCCGTCTGGTAAATAAATATGTAAATGAAAAATCAGAGGGCTTGCCTGCGACTGTTCATATCGATACCTGGTTTGATAATTCCCGTATGGTTCAGGGTCGCATTAATCTACTCACTCGCAATGGCCTATACGGCTTGCTGCTGGTATTTCTCTCTTTATGGCTCTTTCTCGATTTACGAATGAGTATTTGGGTAACTCTCGGTATTCCCGTATCCCTCTGTGGTGGAATGTTACTTATGTTAATGACTGGCCAGTCAATCAATATGATAAGCCTCTTTGGTTTAATTATGGTATTGGGGATTATAGTCGACGATGCAATTGTCGTCGGTGAATCGATCTATGTGCATAACCTCGAAGGCGGGGACCCAATTGAAGCAACCATCCGTGGTGTAAAAGAAGTGGCCATGCCGGTATTTTGTGCTGTTATTACAACCATTGTTGCTTTTTCACCGCTTTTTTTTATAAGTGGAGTTATGGGGAAATTCATTGGCGTCATGCCCGGCCCGGTAGTCGCTGCATTATTTATATCACTCTTTGAAGCATTGCTGATTTTGCCTGTTCACCTACGCCATTTAAAGGCGATTAAAGATACGGATAAAAAGACATTCTTTCTATTTGCCTTCCCGGGAAAAATCCGCGCAAAAATTGCCGCTGCGCTGGTCATGTTTATAGATCGTATATATGGCCCAATGCTCAAGCGGATATTAAACTGGCGTTATGTTACGATCTCTGCCTCCGTAGCAGTGCTAATTGTTATCGTAGGTTTGGTGAAAGCAGGGATAATCAAGGAACAGTTCTTTCCAAAGTCGGATGATGACTTTATTCAGGTACATTACGAATTAGTTCCAGGAAGCCCCATTGCTGAATCCGAAAAAATCAATCACCTTATTTTGGATGCCTGGGCAAAAACAGAAGCTGAGTTTTATGAACGTGCAGAAAAACGAAAATTGTCCACTCAGGTTTTTTCTCTTATTGGTGAAAGTGTCGATCTTAAACGGGCTCAACGAACCTATGGTAACCATAAGGGGCAAGTCTTTATCGAAATGCTACCAAGTGAAGACCGTAACATTCATTTTGAGGATATATTGGCACGATGGCGCTATCATGCACGAAATATACAAGGACTCAGTGTCATTACCTTTTCAGGCCTTGGTGGAGGCCCTCCAGGTGGGGATATACAAATCACACTTTTGAGTAAAAATTACAAAAATTTAATGGCCGCCGAAAAAGAGTTAAAAAAGGGTCTGTCTAAATATAATGTAATTTATGAGATTGATTCAAGCTTAAAGGTTGGAAAAAGGGAGTTGCGGATTTCCTTGAAAGACCATGCCCGTTCTCTAGGAATAACCATACAGGAAATTGCCCTTCAACTCCGTAAAGGATTTTATGGCGATGAGATTATGCGGGTACAGAGAGACCGCGATGAAGTGAAAATAATGCTGCGCTATCCCGAAAATGAGCGCAATTCAGAAGCGCAACTGGAAAATATACGCATTCGCCTGCCAGATGGTTCTGAACTCCCGTTTCATGTTTTGGCAAATGTTGAAAAACGTGCGGGCATCGAAACGATTCGCCGTGAGGAAAGAATGCGGCATATTTCTGTGACTGCAAAAGCGGTGGGTAATAATAATGCCGCAATACAGGAAAAACTTGAATCCGATGTATTGCCAGTGCTGAGTCAGAAATACGGAATTATAGCCAAGCGGGGTGACGATGAACAGGAACGGGTGAATTCGCGTGTGAGCATGATGAAGGGGATGTGTGTCGCAATAGTCATTATCTATTTGATCATGGCAACAGTATTTAAATCGTATCTTCAACCCATCGTTATTTTGCTTACCATACCATTTGGATTTGTCGGGGCAGCAATAGGACATTGGCTTTTTGATACGGAAATTTCCATTATGAGTTTTTTCGGTATGGTGGCATTAACAGGTATCGTAGTGAATGATTCTATTGTATTAATTGTTGCCATAAATAAACGTTTGCGGGAGGGCGATGACTTTTTCGATGCGATCGTTGAAGGCGGTAAAAGGCGCTTTAGAGCAATAATACTTACCAGTCTAACGACCTTTGCAGGGCTATTTCCCATGCTGCTCGAAAAGAGCTTTCAAGCAAAATTTCTAATTCCCATGGCCTTGTCGATTGCCTTTGGTGTCATCTTTGCCACCTTTGCTACCCTGGTTATTATACCATGCATGCTAGTCGTATTAAATGATATAAGGCGCATATTTAGTTTTGCCTGGAAACTTGAGTGGCCAAGCCGTGAAGAATTTGATAACAACTAGTATTGTCCTCGTCTTTTTATGTGCCTGCAATAAATCAGAAAAGTCTGCGCGGGTTCAAATAGATGATTTATTTACAAAATACCAAAGGTCGTTTCCTGAAATAAAAACAATGACATTTGCTGATATAGAAAAGCTCTCGTCAGATAAATATCTCTTGGTCGATGTACGTGAAGAAAAAGAAATCAACGTTTCGATGATTGAGGGCGCAGTAACAAAAGCGGAATTCGATTCAGATAAAAATTCTCACAAAGACAAATTAATTATTCCCTATTGTACAGTTGGGTATCGTTCAGGAAAATTTGCGCAAACGTTGAAAGCGGACTTTAAGGTAGCGAATCTAGCAGGGGGAATTTTAGCCTGGGTACATGATGGTGGCAAAGTTTTTGACGGCGATCACGAAACAAAAAATGTGCATGTCTACGACAAAAAGTGGGACCTCATACCAAAATCCTATAAGGCAGAGTACTAGAGTGGTTCTACGAATCCGTCTTCCGAAATTTCGTCATGCTCACTAACGGTTATTTCTACCTCTATTTCTTTTACGGGATATTCCGCTATCAGAAATAGAATGGGAATTAATAAATGCAGTAATAGGCGGTCTATTGATGATTGGATTAAGGCAGTCACTTCCCAGGGTGATATTAGATAAATCAGCCCATATAGCATAAGTTGTGCGCCAAAGATGCTTATGCATAAGACCATGGTGACAGTTCGTTGGCTGAGAAAAAGGTAGATCGAAAATGCAACTGCAAGTATCCACACGAGTCCCCACTCTGGTAAAGTGTAAAAAGGAGCTTGGAATTGGATTTGACCAAACATGTAACTAAAGAACGATTTTGCAATTATCAGTATCCGCTCAGAGTTTTCGGAGATGGTCTCTAAGTTTAGATGGTGTATATAATTTTCATCATAGGCTCTTAAACCTGACTTCCAGATGAAATAAGGCAGTACTGCAAAAACTGTAATTAATCCATATGCTAAAACGGAACGTTTCATCTTTTCACGCTCTTTGATAAATGCGTATGCCAGGATAACAAGACCTGCGATACAGGGGAAGAAACCTTCATTTTTTGTTAATAGTGAAGCTGCAGCAAAAACTGTGAAGAGAATGAAGTAGGCAGTTTCTTTTGTTTTCACATACTGGAAGACGCTGTACAATGATATGGCATAAAGGCAGGCGTAAATTGCATCCGCATATGCACTGCTGAATTGGATGAGTATTGCCGGGCAAAATAATACTGCGAAGAGGAAGAGTTTATTTATAGATTGATAAAGGTGAAAAAAGAGCAGTGCAAAACTCATAAAAAATAAACTGAGCACCAATTTTGCATAGCCTTCATGAAAACCTGTGAAGCTATAGATCTGAGACATAAGAGCAGGCCAAAACTTTGGGTATGTCAAATGGCTGTAGGCCAGGGCGGGTTCTGTGAATTCAGCATTACCAACGATGCCTGTGAAATAAAGTTGCTTGGCTTTTAAACCCCAAATGGCAAATGCATCCCAACTGTAAAACTTCATCTTGTATGAGATGAATGCCGTGAAAAGTAGGAGTAGTGCAAATACAGCGATACTGACTTTTTTGTTTGGACTTATAAGAGTGTCAATAGATTTTGGGCGGTGCTTAGTCAGTGCATAAACAAATAATGCGAATGAGCCAAATATAAAAATGACAGGATGTAACCTTATATTGAGAAGCAACGCATTATAATAGATCAATGTATTTATTACACAGCCAAGGACTATGGCAATAGCATGCAATTCTAATACAGGATGTATTGGACGCTTGCGGAATAAAATAAAGAAGCATCCGTAGCCGCTGAATATCACTGTTAATATATAGACAAGAAACATCACGACTATTCCACCTTCTTGTATGAGTATTTGGTCGGGGATTTGGCATCTTTACCTAAATATTCAATCGTTAAAACAGTATTAATTTTTGTTGCTTTAAGCCATGCATCATTGGGCAAATCATTGGATATAAGTATATTATTATGCCGAGACTTTTGATCGCTGCTCACATAAACACGCTTCGGATATAATTCATAAGATGCCCATAGATAAATTTGGGAGCAATAGTCTCGTGCCGCAGAGCTATTTGAATCAAAACCCTTAAAAAAAATAAACAGGTTCTCTAGGCCTTCAGGGGATTTTAGAATTTTAGAAATTCCAACCAGAGTGGTATCTTCTAGCTTGAGGTCAATAAACTCACGATATTTATTACCCGTTCCAAATGAGAGATAAAGACTGATAAGGATTCCAAAAATAAATAAAAAAGCAAATATTCTTTTATGGGATTCCTTAGGCATTTTTTAAATATTGACTGCGGTTGAAATGGAATTTTTGAGAACGTCGTCGGCACCAATCTCGCAACCTTGCTCACAGGACATATAAATGCCTTCAGAGATGAGCATGGTATTGAGGGCAATTTGGGCAGTCGGCAGAAGCTCACAGCGTCCTTGCAATGCCGCAATCCAGTGGTGTTGGGAACTGTCAAAGGAATCATCTTTCCCCAAGACTGATTTCCAGCGCCCGAGCAAATTGTTCGCATCGGGTACAGTATCATTTAGAAGATCATCTACTGTGTTGAAAAACTTAAATGGTTCGAGGCGAATACCACCTTCACTACCATAGAGAGATGATCCTTCGAATGCATCCATATGCACTGCCCATGCTTCAATGATATCGAGGCTAATGTTATTTTCTAAACGTACAAAGCCAAGTCCTAGTTCTTCTACATTGTAGCCACTGGACTCTTTACGGCCGGAATCCAGAGCAGTTTCTTGATAGGTTTTACCACTTATGCGTTCTACGGATGGATTGCCTAAAAGATAGAGCATTTGGGAAATATGATAAACACCCATGTCATATAGAGCACCGCCGGCACTAATTTTCTTATCAACAAAAGCCGGTGCACCATAGCCATCTACAAAGGGTCTTCCTCTGCGGCGATAGCCTGTGGAACGGGCATGGTAGAGTTTGCCAAGACGTCCATTATCGATCATATATTTACTAATGCGCGTTTCATTGGAATAGAGCTGCGCCAATTGAATGTGCAATTTCTGATTGCACTCGATTGCCGTATCATACATTGTTTTGGCATCGATATAAGAACCGGCCATCGGCTTTTCACAATAGACATCTTTGCCTGCTTTAAGTGCTGCTAGGGTTACAGGCATATGCAAATTATTATGCAGACAAACATCGATTGCATCAATATCATCGCGTTTTAACATTTCATGAAAATCTGAATAGCAGTCGGCAATCTCAAATTCCTCTGCAACTTTGTTTAATTGCTCTTCATTAATATCTGCAGCAGCAACAATCTCCGCACCTTCAATTTTTTGATATGCTTTTAAATGGTTCTGGGCAATCTGACCAACACCCACAAAGCCAATGCGTATTTTTTCTGACATCTCGTTCCTCGTATACTTTGTTAATTTATAAGTTTTGCTTCGCTGACTATATCAAGCCGTTTACCACTCTTACCCGCTTCCAGGCCCTTCAGCATAATTTCTGTGATGTGACGGGCATTCCACACATTGCTTAATGGTGCTTGCACGCCTGCATCCAGGCAATCAAGAAAATGCTTGTGCATGGTACCAATCTCTTTTACATCGAGCGAGGTTTCGTTGATTAAGGCATTGTCAGAATCGTTGGACGTTGGTTTATAATGTGTAGCCTTATTCCCATACTCCTGAAATTCTATTTTTGATTCCGAACCGTTAATACGTAGTCCCCATGTACGACCGGGATCGCACCAACTGGTTTCAGCAATACCTGTGGCGCCATTTTCAAAGTGCAGCAGAATGGTTGCAGTATCTTCCAGTGTAGTTGGTTTATCCATCGTACTGATAATACCGCTGACAGATTTTACCGTTCCAAGCGCTGCCACTAAGTTAGAAATGGGATACACACCCATATCAAATAGTGCACCAACACCTGCTTTTTGTTCATCGAAAAACCACAGCTCTTCGGGTTCTGGCTCGCCAAATATCTTGCACACTTCCTTGTAGTATATTTCTGGACCACCATGGCTGGCCCGGCCCCAGGCGCCAGTGACTTTGCCAATTCCACCTTCGTCTACCAGTTTCCTCACATGATGAATTGCTGATGAATAATGTGGCAAGCAAAAAACGATTTTATCGGAATCCTCCGCTGCCGAAACAAAGTCATCACACTCGCTCAATAAACCACTAAGTGGTTTTTGCATCATAATGTGCTTACCCGCATTGAGTGATTTTAGTCCCCAATTTACATGTTGCATATGCGGAGTCGCAATGATAACGATATCGACTTCATCATCATTTATTACATCATCATAATCATTTGTCTTACGAGGGACACCGTATTCTTTTTGAAAGTATTCCAGGCGCGAATCACGACGGCCACTGACGAGCACCACTTCGGCGCGATCTTTTAAATCGTTTAATTCAGGCATATGCAGCTTTGCGGTGATTCCACCTGCACCAATGATGCCAATTTTCCATTTACTCATGTCTTACTCCGCTCTATTAGTGCTTTAGTATACTGGTGAATCTGTCGAATGGAAGACTAATTAGCTTTGGCAATTAGATCTTAAATAATTTGCTTCTGCCTTTTGAGAGACTAGATGCCGTCTTTAATTTACTTTGGCGTTGACCAAGTTGAATCGATTTTATTTTAATACTCCCAAATTCAACAGTTAGTTTTAAGCCGGTTTTTGTGACAATTGCATTGCCCCAGGCCGAACCGGTACTCCAAAAGTAAGTGCCACTTTTTTCAGTAAACTGAATACTTTGTTCGACGGCTGAATAGAGAAAATCTGACAATGCCGGAATCGCTGCCCATGAGGCCATGGCTCTGGCATAATAACGGCCGCATTCAGCTTCATCAAACGGATTGCGGTGCCGTCCATTGTATCGTGCACGAATATCGCCAATGCATTGCAATCCCTGTTTTTCCAAATCTTCATAGAGCATACCAACTGCTGCAGTATACTCAAACCCTGTCATAACTTCGGTGAAGTAAGGGAAGGGGAGTTTTGGGCGGTCCTTAGGATAGTTCGCCATAAGCAAAGCGGTCTCATCACCAAGCACATAACTGCGCATACTATTGAAATGATCGTGGAAACCGCTTTTCCGATTATACTTGTAGATACTGCGCAGGGTTTTTTTGATATTGCTCTTTTTGAGCAGGTAACCCAGTCCGCAAATATGTGCCATGTATTGACCGACGAGTTGATCGACCAGGCAACCATTAGCTAGTTGGTATTCAGGTTCTTTGAGATCGTCAGATCCCATTCCTGCCGCCAGCGATGGATGGATATCGGTTCCTTTTTTTGGGGCGACTACATGGTGCTCATAGAACTCACCATTGAATAATTCATCATCGATCCATTTAGATCCGCGTTTGAATAAATCGTTACATCTATCCGCAAATGCATCATCACCAAGGTATGAAGCCATCTCTTCAGCCGCCCGCAATGCACCCAGGTACCAGCAACCCATTTGTGGATTTGGCCCGTAGTATTCCACATCCATTGTATTGTGCTGGCAGCCTTCCATCACACCATCCTGGTCTGCATCCCAACCACCGGGGACCCAGCAGAATTCCAGGGAACGTTTTACATTTGGCCATAATTCTTTAAGAAACGTGTCATCGCCGCAGAGTTGCCAATCACGATAAATTTTCATAATGCAACCCATCTGTCCATCTGCTGCAGCACGCTTAAAACTCATTGCTTTTTTATCCAGTGGGAGATTTACACGGAAACTCATGCAGCCTTCATCATTGGTTGCATGGGCAAACTCGACAATGCGCATACTCTGAGAGAGTTCACTAAAAAGAAAGGCAACTGCCTGTTCATAATTCCATACATGTGTACACGAACCTGAACAACAACCAGTTGATGGACCGACACCTTCCCAACCATAAAAATGTCCATCGGGTGTGCGGAAACAGGTCTGGGTTTTTAAGATGGCAAGATTGGACAAGGCAGCATCTTTGACCGCATCTGGATAATCTGACTTGCAAAAACTCGTCACAAATTTCAAGGAGTCCTGCTCTAGCGATTTTAGGTTTTGAGCGACTTTGCTGGCGGCATCCCAGGCATCTGTAAACTGTTCGCAATAATGATTACCAATGGTATTTACAGTCGTGCAATCACAGGCACTGTCGCAATCATTATCTGGCGACCATGTCTGGCGATTGGGGAAATGCCAGGCAATGATGTAGGTGAATGTTCGACTTCCCTTTGCCGGAATACGTGTTTTGATAGCCACAGATGCGGCAGGGCTGTTGGTCTTTTTATCTGTGCGTGCATCAAGCTCACCATCATCTGTGAAATCGTCCCAAAAATCTAAT
>JABSQK010000569.1 GCA_013215875.1 Lentisphaeria bacterium | reverse complement strand
AATTGATCTTAACAGGTACATCGGTTAGCGATATATCTGCGTTAAAGGGAATGTCTTTAAACTATTTGGATATTGGAGTAACAAAAGTGAAAGAATTGTCTGCTCTTAAAGGAATGCCATTGACATTTCTTCTTATGAATGAAACACAAGTCAGTAGCATTTCTGCTCTAAATGGAATGTCTTTGAATATTCTTAATATAGATAAAACTAAAGTTAGCGATATAAGCGTGCTTAAAGGGATGCCTCTAGAAGAGCTCTATTTATCAGAAACCAAAGTTTCAGACATAAGTGTATTAAATGGAATGCCCTTACGAAACTTGGTATTTTCATATACTCAAGTTGATGATATCAGTGTACTCCAGGGAATGCCATTGGAATATTTAATCTTATCAGATACTACGAATGATATCGAATTTCTAGAATCTATAAAAAACTTGACTTCAATCAACAATAATTGGCATGTATATTTTTGGAACGAATATAATCAGACCAAGATCATTCCGGAGATTAAAAGATAAACCACGATTATTGATACTTGCATTAAAGGGATTCATAGGCATAATAATTTAACTTAGAAACCATAATGGAGCAGCAAATGGCAATGTGGAATATGGGGACAATTACCCCGTTTTATCAAAGTAATGATGACCTGGAAAACCCAGAGGCGATACGGAAGTCGGCCAAAGAAAACGGCTACCTTTTTTTCAAGGGATTAATTGACCCTGATATCCTCAAGGACCTAAGAACACAAGTATTAGCCATACTTCAGGAGATGGATTTTCTGGATCCTGATCATCCCTTAACCGATGGGATTATTATGCCGGGTAAAACCTTGCTTGATGATACAAAGGAGACCTGGCAGGCCTTTTACTGGAAAGTACAAAAGCTGCAAGCATTCCATGCCTTCAGTCTATATCCACCGATTATCGATGTATTAGAAAAACTGTTTGATGGGTCAGTATTGCCGCACCCCCGAAATATTTTGCGGGCGATTTCTCCCGGGATCCAATCCATGACAACGCCACCGCATCAGGATTTTTGGCACATTGGCGGAACGCCTGATTGCTGGACTGCATGGTTCCCACTGGGTGACTGTGACAAGGAGCTAGGCGGATTGGCTATTGCGAAGTCGTCTCATCATGGCGGTATACGTGAGCAAGAAGAAGGGGAGGGTGCTGGTGGTACACAAGTGGCCGGAGATATTGATTACCCCTGGCACAGCAATGAATTCGAATGTGGGGATCTGGTCTTTTTCCAAAGCCACAGTATTCATCAGGGAATGGATAATAATTCGCCGGACCGCATTCGCTTGTCTCTCGATCTGCGCTTTCAGCCAAGGAACCACCCCGTACATAGCAACTCTCTAAAACCGCACATGGGCTGGATTAACTGGGATGAGGTCTACGAAGACTGGGATAAAGATGATCCGCTACGGTATTATTGGCAAAACTGGGACCTGGCTATTACAGAGAATAAATAGACTTTAGAATTTAACTGATACCTATTATCGTACCCAGAGTTCTCGAAGCTCTTCTGGTATCCCGGCCAAATCTATATGCTTTCTTTTCTCCACTAATTCCATTACGTTGGCCATATCCCATGAACTCATCGGTCCTCGTATTGTATAACTAACGCTGATGTAACGGCGAAGATGCTTGATAGGACTGACGGAATGCCAGACACAGGGAACCCGGAACAGGACACTACCTGCTTTAAGTTCCGCAGGGATGAAATCACCAGCAAGGATTTCCTCATTGGTGGGTGATTTATAGTTGGGGTCATCTCGGTCAAAATGAAGTAGATGAGATCCTGGCACATAGTTAAGCGCGCCAGAATCAATAGAAATATCATCAAGAAATATCGTCGCCACCAATCGTGAAAAGGCTGTGCCGGTTGTCCCTGGATTGCCGTCTGAGTGCTTTTCGATACCTGAATATGGCGGGGTGTAGCGATTGGCTGCGATTTTCTGAAACCATGGATTGTCCTCTTGCATGACCAATGAGACGATCTCCAAGATGCGAGGCTGAGTGATCAGCCTGATAATCGCCGGGTATTTTAGAAACAGGATATCGCCGTCGACTTTCTTTCTTTCTTTCTTTCTTTCTTTCTTTCACCGGCCTGTTGGGAACTGTAGCCATTATCATCAAATATCTGTGTGAACTGGCTTCGAAGAGCTGCCAACTCTTCCCCAAACAGATCTGGCAGGACCGCGATACCATCGGCGCGAGTACATTCTGCCACTTCATTATCCAAGTCGATCATCTCAGGCTCGTTTTTTTTAGACTCATTTGATTTTCCCTTCTTTTTCTCTTCAGCCATTTTCATTTACTCTTATTTTAATTATGATTATTTTTGGAGTAAATTATTTAGATAATTCCTTACTATTGAAGGTTTTCGGAAATAGTAAAGAGACATGGAAAAATTCACTTACATTTTCTGTAATGACATGTAAGTTCTAGAAACTTTAAACGGGTTAATTATGAAAGTTTATGCACTACAACTGGACATCGTCTGGCAAGACAGGGAAGCGAATTACCAAAAAGTTCGTGAGCTCATTCGCGCGACTGATATTATGGCGGATTCTCTGATTGTCTTACCGGAAATGTTTGATCTTGGCTTCAGTATGGATACGTCTATTACTGCCCAGGGTGAATCATTGCCATCCGATAGCTTTGTCAAAGAACTTGCAGCCGAAACCGGTGCTTGCGTATTGGCAGGAATTGTCTCAGACATGCAGGAAGGACAACCGGCAAATGAAGCCATCGCCATATCGCCTGCCGGGGATGAACTTGTACGCTATCGAAAAATGCACCCGTTTACTTTATCCGGCGAAGAAACGAAATATGCCACGGGTAAAGAGCACCAGATATTTAAATGGGCGGATATATCGATTGCCCCTTTTATCTGCTATGATTTACGCTTTCCGGAAATTTTTCGTCCAGCTGCACAGGAAGGCGCAGAATTTATTGTTGTCATCGCCAATTGGCCGGAAAAGCGTTCGGAACACTGGGTGCGCTTATTGCAGGCGAGGGCAATTGAAAACCAGGCATATGTCCTCGGTGTAAACCGCTGTGGATCAGATCCGACACTAGCCTACGAAGGCCGCAGTGTACTCTTCGACCCACATGGGAATTGCATTTTTGAAATGGATGGTACAGAACAAATCCAAAGTGCAGAGATAGACCTGCAAACTGTGACCAATTGGCGTGATGAATTTCCCGCCTTAAAAGATATCTAAAAGGTTTTAAGATGAGCATAGAACGCGTAGTTGATACACATGTACATTTAATAAATCCACAGGAACTTATTTATCCCTGGATGGAAGAAGCGCCATCGCTCAATAAATATTTCGGAATCGAAGAGTTCAACCAGGCAACAGATGGATTACCCATAACCGAAATGATTTTTATGGAAGTAACCGCTCAGATAGATCTTAACTTTAAAGAAGTGGAATGGGTCGAATCGCTCTTCGCCAATGAACCGCGCCTTAAAGGAATTATCGCACGGGCTGCATTTGGCCAGGAAAATGTTGAAGAGGAACTGCAACGCTTCGGTGAGCGCGACTCCGTGCTCGCCATTCGCGATATCATTCAATGGGAAGAACGAGGATACGCCAATACAGACTCATACATTGCCGGAGTAAAAAGCTGTACGAAAAATGGCCTGGCTGTAGATCTTTGTATTTATAATGAACAGTTTGAAGACATCATTGATTTGGCAAAGGCATGTCCTGATGCCCGTCTAATACTCGACCACTTCGGTAAGCCAGATGTAAAAAATCAGCAGAGAAGTCCCTGGATTGATAATATGAAAAAGCTTGCTGATAATAAAAATGTCTACTGCAAAATTTCAGGACTTTTAACCGAGGCGGAATTAAATGCTTGGGCAATAGAGGATTTTGACTATTACCTAAGTTCAGCGCTCGATATATTCGGCATCGATCGTCTTGTCTATGGCGGAGACTGGCCCGTATCCACCCTCTCCGGAACTTATAAAGACTGGTTTGGTATTTGTGAAAATTTTTCCAGCAGCTTGAGTGATAGTGAAAAAGATAAATTGTTCTATAGCAATGCCAGGGACTTTTACTTTCCATCGTGAATCTGATACTCGGCCAGGACATGTTGCTCTGGCAAGCTTTACTTATCATTCTGATAATCTTTGTCGCACATCTTCTAGGCGGTATTTCTGCTTTTGGCTCTGCCTTATTATCTCTACCACTAATACTTCTCGTAAAGCCTGACTTGGATTGGGCAGTTTTTATTCTTGTGAGTATTGGCCTGATACAAAGCATACAAATTTTTTATTACAGTCATAAGGACTTTGATAAAAAACAATTTACTCGCATCGCCATATATATGTCAATAGGCTTGATCATTGGCTTTGCAGGACTTGTCTTTTTATCTAAACTAGTCGTGATGATTTGCCTGTCGCTCATATTATTTGCTGCCGGAACATTCGCCCTTTGCAAGCCAGAAGGGCTGCTCAAAATGCCGAATCCAATCAAAATCATTTTGCTTTTACTCAGTGGCATGGCACATGGCGCATTTGGTTGTGGTGGGGCAGCTTTAACAGTTTACGCAAAATCTGTATTTGAAACCAAGGAAGCATTTCGCGCGACGCTCTCATTTGTCTGGATATGGTCGAATCTCATCACGATACCCATTTTCTACTTTCGAATAGCAGGAAAAGAGACAGATCATCGTTTTGGACTAATCATCATATGCACTGTAGTGGTAATTCTCGCCAGTATACTATCGCAGGTTTTATCAAAAAAATTGAAGCAAAAACAATTTTTCAAATTTACATCTGTTTTGCTTATTCTCTGTGGCGTAGTGAATACAATCAACCTTCTTCGCGGGTGATAAGTTTACGATCATGTTACTAAACTGTTATTCTATTATTTGCCTGTTAATGTATGGTTATTCTAAAGTGGAAATTAAATGTTAGAGCATCTTAAACGCAGAGAAGTCTACAGTATAAGTATCCTCTTGCTCCTTTATCTGTACCTGGGATTGTTTACGCTCACAGACTATGGATTGACCTGGGATGCATGGGAATATTATTATGGGGATAAAAATCTCAATTACCTCCTGAGTCTCGACTCAGATCATTTGGATTTCCAAAAGCGCAGCATTGATCTTTATGAAAGGGGAGATCATCCAGATTTTTATGATGTGTGCAAAAGTTATAAAGACAATGATATACAAACCGGGCCGCATCTTATCTGGCCACTGGGCCCGACATTATCGAGCCTCTGTAAATATATCTTTTATGATAAATTAGGCATATTCGATCCGATCGATGCACATCATCTCTTCCCCTTGTTCTGCACCTTTTTATTGATACTCATCGTTTATCTTTATCTCCTAAAGTTTGAAGGCTTTTGGCCGGCGATAATTGCAGCCCTTATCATTGCACTGTATCCGCGCTACCTGGCCCACAGTCACAATAATATTAAGGATCCGGCTCTGGTGCTTTTCTTTATTGCCAGTTTAATTTCATGCCACCTGGCATTTTTAAATAAATCCTGGAAATGGATGCTGGGCTGCGCCATCCTTATAGGCCTGGCTTTGGCAACAAAAGCAAATGCTCTTTTCATCCCGGTCATTTTGCTTCCATGGTTTGTCACAGCATGCATCAAAGAAAAATCCTGGACTCAAATAAAAGAGCACAGGGCATATTGGTCGCTGGTAATTGCCGGGCCGCTCATTGCATTTTTCGTTATGTTTATCTGCTGGCCATTGCTCTGGCAAAACTTTCCTGAGAATCTTTCCTTATATATAAAGTCCCTTGGTGAACGCGGCTATCAGGGGGATCCCCACTGGTCTATAGACTCTATTCGAAATGCCATCATCACAATGCCGCTGGCAATCTGTTTCGCATTTGTTCTTGGAACAGCGAAGCTACTTTATGACGCAATAAAAAAACAAAGCTCGTTGTATTATATCATGTGGTATTGCTGCTTAATTATTCCCATCCTGCGAGTGTCTGTACCCGGCGCAAAAGACTTCGATGTCATACGGCACTGGCTTGAGTTTGTCCCTGCCCTGGCAATGATTATTGCGACGGGTTTTTATAAAGCTGTCCTTTTGCTTAAACCATATCTTGCCCGGGAAGAATATATAGACCGACTGGTGGCAGGGGCTTTCTTAATGTTGCTTTTACCGGTTTTTTTCTGGAATTTGAAAAATCACCCAAACCAGGGTGTTTACTACAATCCAGCAATAGGCAACCTCGCGGGAGCCCAGGAGCGTGGCTACGCCCAATCAACAGATTATTGGGGCCAATCATATCGCCAGGCATTTAATTGGTTAAATGAAAATGTCGCAAAAGAAAAGCCAAAACTTTTCATTGCTGTGGCGGAACACATTGGTTTCTTCTCACGGCAGATTTGGCTGGATCAACGCATTGAACTGCATTCTATGAATTATTTTCAACAAGAGTATCAGGCATCGAATGTACCGGTATATATCATATATATTACTCGCAAAGACTGGTATCACTTTCACGC
The DNA here is from genome assembly GCA_013215875.1 of Lentisphaeria bacterium. Taxonomy (GTDB): domain Bacteria; phylum Verrucomicrobiota; class Lentisphaeria; order JABSQK01; family JABSQK01; genus JABSQK01. The sequence continues at coordinate 703 of JABSQK010000569.1, read as the reverse complement.
GAAATTAATGAATGAACTGGTTAAACGCCCGGCAGTCCATGAAATAGAAGTGGATGGCGGCGTCATACTAAGAATTCATAAGATAAAGTAGCTGCGACACGCCGTGGTGCAGAATTACCCGATTCGCAATGGTAGGAATCTGTCGTCGATAGGTTTAGATTGCCCGGATTCGTTATTCAGTAGTTCGGGCTCTCCGAGCGCGATCCGTCACCATCTCTACTCACTATGCCTCGTTGCATCTAGAACGAAATTTCCATTCTAGGCGCATCGCTATTCAGTTACTGTGAATTGGCATTCTTGCCAATTTCGTGAACGAAGTGAACATTGTCAAAAAAAAGGCCCGCTTCAAAGAAGCGGGCCTTTTACTATTAATTTATTCGACTTTACGCTTTCGCCTTTTTGCGTTTTGCAGCTGGGCGTTTCTTAGCCTTGTCAGCTTCTTGTGCATTCTTACGGGCAGCTGTAGCATTTTTCTGCATCTCAGAAATAGACTTTGTCTTCAAACGTGCGGCTCCCTTCGTGACTTTGGTCTTAATCTTTTTACCTGCACTCAGGCGCTTCTTCGCTGCAGTGATCGCTTTCTTATATTGTGGTAACCATTGCGCCTGGGCAACAAGTAACTCATCTGCCATCTGCCAGATTTCCGGTGGATTACATACAGCACCTGTTAATGGATCCATCATTAATGACTGACGCAATAATT
>JABSQK010000568.1 GCA_013215875.1 Lentisphaeria bacterium | reverse complement strand
TTGCTGATGAAATAAACCATGAGATGATGGGGCGTTTAAAAGCAGCCGGAGTGAATTTTAAGGAAGAAGAAAAAGTAATTACCGAAAGTGTTTTTACCGGCAAGGTCTGTGTAATCACAGGTACCTTAAGTGATATGAGCCGGGATGAAGCAAAAGAAATACTTGCAGGCTTCGGCGCAAATGTCACAGGTTCGGTAAGCAAAAAAACAGACTTCCTCATCGCCGGTGAAAAAGCCGGCTCCAAACTCACTAAAGCAGAAAACCTCGGGGTGACAATTCTCGATGAAGCCGCATTTAAGCAGATGATATCCTCGTAGATGTCAGAAACAAAGACAACTCCCGAGGAAGCAATAAGCCCGAAATCACGAAAACCATTCTCACTAGGATTTCTTTTCATACTGGCATTTTTCATTGGATTAGCCTGGACCTTGTTGAAAGAGGAGCCCCCAGTAAATACTCGGGTGAAAAAAAACATGTCACTTCCCATCGATGTGAATACAGCAAATAGAGCTGAATTGCAGAAAGTCCCTGGAATAGGTCCGGGTATTGCCAGGAATATCATCGTCTACCGCAAATCGAACGGTGAATTTAAAAACTGGAATGAGTTACAAAAAGTAAAAGGCCTGGGTCCTAAAAAAATAAAACGTATTAAAAAGTTTCTGAAAATAAAAAATTTCTCATCTGAAAAATCAATAATAAATATCAATACTGCGACAGTTGATGAACTTCAAACGCTCACAGGAATTGGTAGAGGTATCGCACAAAAAATCAGTGATTATCGCACCGCCAATGGCGCATTTAAACAAATCGAAGACCTAAAAAATGTCAAAGGTATGAGTGCAAAAAAATACGATAAAATCCAAAACGAAATCGATGTAAAATAATCCTTGTAGAAAGAGATTAGAAAAAATTACGTTACGATTACTAGCCTGGATAAATCATAGATCTGTGGCTAACTAACAAATCGGATTTAACATGCGCAAAGATCACTTAGTCGTCATTGGAAATTTTACGCAGGCATCGGATGCACATATTGCTCGTATTCGACTTGATGCTGAGGATATTGAATCATTCGTCGAAGGTGAAAATACTGCCATCGTATACCCATTGTACGGTACAGCCATTGGCGGTATAAGACTTGTTGTACATGAAGATGATCGTGAAGCGGCTCAGAAAATAATCGAAGAAATGGCTGTTGATACACGCGCGAGTTACCTGGAAAGTCTATCCATCTGCCCAGCCTGCAAATCCGAAAATATAGCAAAAGATCCAATACCTGGAATTATTATGATTCTTTTATTTGCCCTTACATTCGGCCTTTACTGGTTGGTATTTTATCGTAAGTACAGGTGCGAAGACTGTTCACATGTCTGGTGAAGTACTTGTCTTGCTAGCAATTATCGAATTGCGTCTTTTGCCAGATAGGCGTGCACACCGCGGGTGCCATTAACGATTTGGGTAATGCGTAAATCGACCACACAACTTGCCAAAGCAATCGCTTCCTTGCGCGCCAGCTCGTAGCGGTCGCACATTAAATCGAGCATTTCTTCCAGGGCAATGTAACTTGCTTCTTTTAGATCTGCATGCAGGCCAAGGGTAAACCAACCACTTTCATTTTCGATCCGGGGCATGCGTATATGGTAATCATGCACTTCGAATTCCAGCTCCACATTGTCAATCATACATTCGATCGCCTGGCCCGAAACTTCGCCATCACCTTGTCGCGCATGTCCGTCGCCACATGAAAATAATGCGGCTTCTGTGCTTATGGGTAAATAGAGTGTGCTGCCGGCAGTAAGCTCTTTGCAATCCAAATTGCCGCCGCAGTAGCGCGGCGGGTAGGTTGGATGTATGCCTGGTAAATCAGGCGGCATTCCCATGACACCGAGAAAGGGATTGATTGATACCGTATGACCATACTGATTCGTTGCGCTCTTTGTTTCATTATCTATATCCCAAAGCAGGCGCACAAACTGACCACGGCCGATATTTAAGCGTTCGTTATAATCACTCGACCAGCCACCACCATGTGTCCAACCCCATTTACCAGTTTCTATACTGTTTACTTTCACTGCCAGAGTATGGCCAGCGCGAGCATTACGTATGGAAACAGGGCCCACCAGACAATGCCCGTTATTTAACTCAGCATTTTCAGATTCCACACGGGGGCGGTCCTCGCTTTCCTCATCATTGTATTGTTCGACAGACCATGTGGCATCTGGAATTTTGGAATAACGCACGATATCGCCACTGTCGATCTCCAGCACACTGGGAATTTCGCGCGAAAAATAACCGTGCAGATTAGCGCCCTCTGATTCTAAATTGTGTATTTGCATCACATAAGATAAGAGCATTTCCCAAAAAGTAAAAATGCACTTCCAAAAATAATAATATAAAAACTTTATAAAGTCCTTGACTAAATTCGGAATATGCATAATTTATTATAAAGAGTTTATAAAGTTAGTAAAGGAATAAGGAGAAAGAATCATGGAATCAATGCTCGACGAAAGCGAGGTTCATAGCATCCTCAGCGACTATAACCATAAAAGACTACGTGAAAATATGAGCGGCCCTATAGTTTCTTTTTTATTCCATGTGGTGATACTCACACTGATGTTTCTTATGATCGTTGCTGAAGAAACTCAACCAGAACCTAAGAGGGAAATTACTTTATTACCACCAAAAGTAGAATTACCCATTCCACCTCCACCAGTAGAACCACCAGAAGATCCGATAGAAGAACCTACTGATGAACCGAATCCAAAAGAGCCCATCTTAATAAATGAAGATCCAATTGATGAACCATTGGAGCCAAAAGAAGAAACTGAAAAAGATGTGGTTGAAGATCCTATCGAAGAAGATGACCCGGTTATTTCAGATGTGGCTGATTGTTCCAGTCCCTTGACCAATCCTTATGTTAAAAATAGAGGTAAAGATGGAACACCTGGTGGAGGTGGCGGAGGAAAAATAACTGGCATCTGTCAGATACCAGTTTCACCGGGTGAATTAAATAAAACCTTAAAGTGGCTGGCCAGTGTGCAATTGGAAAATGGTTCCTGGGAAAATGATCCGGCTCACAGTGGATTAGCCTTGCTCTGTTTCCTGGGTTATGGCGAAACTCCCATATCAGATAAATATGGTAAAACGATTATAAACTCGATTAAATGGTTGCTTAAGGAATACGAATCTAAAGGTAATTGGGGCAGGGCCTATAGTCATGGTATAGCAACATATGCCCTTGCCGATGCCTACTTAATGACACAGATTCCGAGTCTAGTACCCACATTACAAGGCGCCGTGAAACGCATTATCTATGGTCAACAAGAAGGTGGTGGTTTCGATTATAATTATAAGAAAGGCAAACGTTGGGATATGTCCGTATCCGGCTGGCAATTCCAGGCATTGAAAGTTGCTAGTTTGACAGGTTTGCAATTCGATGGCTTGGACGAAGCCATTATCAAAGGCCGGACATTCTGCAAAACATCTTACAAATCTGGAAACTTTGGTTATAGCAGCCCTGGTTCGGGTGGCAACATGACGGGGGTGGGTGCCATGTCCTTATACATCATGAAGGGCCACAAAGATGAAGAAGTGAAAGAGGCAGTCAAAACAATCTACAATACCCGTTTACAACAGTTCACAGACATTCTTAAAAATCCGAATAGCTGGGATGATATTGCCGGGAAGAACCTCTATGGCTGGTACTACGATACCCAGGCCATGTATTACACATCTTACAAAAAGAAAGAATGGAAGAAATGGGCCAAGCGCTTTTATCCGGCAATTACAAAAGCAATGCATCCTGAAGGGTATTGGATGGTATCGAAAGGACATGGTATGGGTGATTCCCTACCTGGCAAAATCCTCGCCACTACATGGAGCTTTTTACAGCTTATTGTCCCCATGCGCTATTTACCGGAGTTGGATATAAAAGTGGAGAAAGTCGCACGCGCAGAAATCTCTGCGGATGATATAAAGGTGGAAATTAGAGTGGAATAAATGTCCCCGTCCTGTGGAACTCCCGGCAAGCCTGTTGCCGGGAGTTTTTAGCCGCAACATAAAGTGAGGAGAAGACGATGCAAGAAGCAATAATTACAGATGATGAAGAAGACGGTGAAGACTACGTTTTTGCGATGATCGATGAAGAAGACATTCACAGTTTTATTCATAGTTATAATAGAAAACGCTTATTGGAAAAAGTTTGCGGGCCTCTTCTTACTGTATTGTTCCATGGCATAATACTCGCATTGTTAATTATCCTGGTCGCTGGAGAGAAACGTAGTACCGAGAATGATTCCATGGGCGCCATCATAGTACCAAGCGAAGAAAAGGTCGAACGTCCAAAAACATACGCTATAGACTGGGAAGAACCGTTAGAGTCTTCATTGCCAGATGATTTTGAACGATGGGTAATTCAAGATTTTCTTGCCAGGGAAATGAACAAGGAAAGCACTGATAGCAAATTTTCTGCGATTAAAGAATCAGAAACCCATCCGCTTATCTCAGTCCCTGAATCATTTCGCTACGAAAAGCTTAAAGACAACACAGCTATTTTAATGAGTGCAGATGATGCAAACGTCATCGTTAATTATTTCTAATTTCTTGTCCCCGTGTTTATAAACTCCCGGTTCTTCGTTGCCGGGAGTTTATTTTGAAAAATCAATTGGAGATGCCAACTAGATGAAACTGTTTTATATAATGCTGATTTTTATTTTTTCGCAAAACCTTATGAAGGCACAAGAACATCAAGCTGTAAAGTGGTTGGCGAGTATGCAATTAGAAAATGGCTCTTGGGAGAATAACCCGGGCCATAGCGGATTGGCCTTACTCTGCTTTTTAGAAAGAGGCGAAACTCCACTGTCAATAAAATATGGTGAAACAGTCAAAACATCGATTCAATGGTTGGCAAAAGACTATAAGAAGAAAGGTAATTGGGGAAATGCCTACAGTCATGGAATAGCAACTTTTGCGATGGCAGAAGCATACTCAATGACACAGATACCATTTCTGAAGCCAATTATAAAAAGCGCTGTAAAACGCATCATCGACGGACAGCAAGAGGGCGGTGGTTTCGATTATAACTACAAAAAAGGCCAGCGCTGGGATATGTCTGTATCTGGCTGGCAATTTCAGGCTTTGGTTGCTACCAAACTGACTGGAGTGGAAGTTGAGGGTTTAGATAAGGCCATCGTAAAAGGGCGCAAATTTTGCAAACAAGTATTTAAAGCAGGGAGCTTCTCTTATTGCAATACCACCACTGATAAAAAGGCTGATGAAAAAATTGCTTATCCAAATCCAGTAAATAACATGACTGGCGTTGGCACTTTTTCTTTGTATCGGTTGATGGGAAAAAGTAATAAGGATATAAAAGCAGGACTTAAAACGATCTGCAATACACGTCTTAAAGATTTACGTGATATCCTGAAAGATCCCCGAAAATGGGATGATATTGCAGGGAAAAATCTTTATGGCTGGTACTTCGATACACGAAGCGTATATAACACGGCATTTATTAGGAAAGAATGGAAAAAATGGACAAAGATACATGAACCGGTGATTATAAAAGCGCAGCATCAAAAAGGATATTGGGTAGTGAGTAAAGGGCCGGGCATGGGAGATAATCAGGGTGGCAAAATTATCGCCACCACATTATGTCTTTTGCAGCTGATAAAACCAATGCACTATATGCCCACCTTTGATGTCAGGAAAACGAAAGATTTAAATAATAGCGAAGATGGAGTAGTAATAGAACTCGAATAAAATTTAAATGAATTGTGAACTCTAGCCAATGAAAAATGTACATGAGCACATACTTGACGATAAAGAGATTTCACCATTAATTCGTAGCTATTATAGAAAACGATTTTTTGAAAATATGTTTGGACTCTCACTTTCGGTGCTATTCCATGGAATAATTATCGCCATTTTTATTCTGTCCATAAGAGAAAATACCAAACGTAGAGAAGGTCCACTGGCAATGATTATTTCGGAGAAGCCTTATATTGTTTATTTAGATCCCGTTATTAAACGTCCCAAAGATTTTGTTCCTGTAATAGAAAATTTATATTCATTTAATTTTATTCTTGATTCCAAAAATACTCTTAAAGAGGAATTTTCTAATATAAAGGTAGGCCAGGGTTTTGATCCAATAATTGATCTTGAAGAAGGTCTTGGAAATTTTTTAATGCAAACTATGCCAGAGAAATATCTCCTTGAGCATTATTTCATTGAAGAGGGTCTTATAGAAGAGAATGAGACTGTGAGTGAGATTTACAATTATTCCGGTGGATGTGTATTGGGGCCAATACAGCGTTATAAGGGCGTCTTAGATGACGATCGCATTGGGAGTTATATAGAAAAAGGCATAGAGGAGGGCATGGAATGTGGAACATGGATGATGGAACCTGAAATTCCAAATACGCCAATAAAGATATTTAAATTGGATAAAAGCTTAGAGTGGCTAGCAACTGTGCAATTAGAAAATGGCTCCTGGGAAAACAACCCTATCCATACTGGATTATCCTTACTTTGTTTCTTGGGCTATGACCAATCACCGGTATCAGAAAAATATGGTAAGACTATTACAGGTGCGATAATATGGCTCATTAAAGATTTTCAGGAGAACGGAAAATGGGGCAGTGCGTATAGTCATGGAATAGTAACTTATGTTATTGCTGAACTATACATGAGGTCGGGATTAGAAATATTGGAACCAATTCTTAAAGGTGCGGTGAAGAGTATAATCGATGGGCAGCAAGAAAGTGGTGGCTTCGATTTTAATTATATGAAAGGTGAACGCTGGGATATGTCTGTATCCGGCTGGCAATTCCAGGCAATGAAACTTGCACAACAAACAGGGCTGCAATTCAATGGTTTAGACAAAGCCATTAAGAAAGGGCACAAATTTTGTTTAAGAGCCTATCAATCTGGAAAATTTGATTACGCTAATCGTGACAAAGTTAATCCAGGAAAGACCAAGTACTCAGACCTGGTTAACATGTCAAGTGTTGACACTTTATCCACATACCTATTACAAGGTTATAAATATAAGAAGTCGATAAGGGGTAATAAATCCAACTACGATATTCGTATAAAAGATATACACGCTCTGAAAGAGGATCCTTTTAGGTGGGATGAAATTGCTGGAAAGAATCTTTATGGTTGGTATTACGATTCGCATATCATGTGGTTCTCTAATAAAAATGATTGGGAAAAATGGTCAAATACACTTTTTTTAGTTCTTTTGGAAGCACGTCATCCTGATGGGTATTGGGTAGTAAACAAAGGACACGGTCTGGGAAATACTCAGGAGGGTAAAATTTTCGCCACTACTTTGTGTTTTCTGCAAATGGTAGTACCCATGCATTATTTAAGGGATTTGCAAAAATAATGCATAAGATACCAATGAAAAATGATTGTGACTATAACAAATCTCTTGGGCAGTATTTACATGAGAAGATTATATGCATCAGCATTGCCCTTATTATCAACTTTACATTGCTCGCACTTCTAATGAATTATGGAGAGCTAAAACCTCATTTAAGTATTAATAGAGCGGCATTAAATACTGTCTCGGACCAGGAATTACTGAAATTGATAATGTTCCAGTGGATGAATGGCTGGACTGTGGAACAGAACTTGAACTTGAAATAAATGAAAGTTTATAAGATGACTGAAGACCTAACAAAACCAGGACTCATGGTCCTCATTGCGGACCTGATGTATCGTGCGCTGAAACTTGCTCGCCGGCGTTGGTATGTGCTGCTTATGCTTGGGCTGATATGCACGTCTCCATTAATTTTGAGGGTTTGGCGGGTTTGGAAACTGAAGTCGTCCATAGCGCAGCTCAAGAAAGATAATCCCCAAGTGTTGGATTGGAGAGATGCTAGTCTTCGAAAATATAATCCAGCGAATTATACTTCGTGGGAAAATGCGAATAATGGAGATAAAATTTCATTATCTGATATGGATGAATCAATCGATATTGATTCTCTAAAAACGATGCCTGTAAAAGGTTTGGAATTGATCATCAAAAATCCATTATTTCGTGATCTAAGTGCACTGGAAGGATTATCTTTAAAGTACCTGTTTATCGCCGAAACCCAAGTGAGTGATTTAAGTGCACTTAAAGGAATGCCTTTGACTAAGCTCTATTTGGGTGGATGCCCGGTGAGTGATCTAAGTCCTCTTAAAGATATGCCTCTTGAGTACTTTTATATTCCATTGACCAACGTTAGCGATATCAGCGCTCTAAAAGGTGCGCGTTTAAAAACCCTAGATATAAAGCAAAGCAAAGTAATTGACATCAGTATTTTAAAAGGGATGTCTATTGATACCTTTAATGCACAGTTTACAAAAATCAGCGATATAAGCGCCCTCAAAGGCATGCCACTGGAATATCTGAAAATTTCTGATACCGAAGTGAGTGATATAAGCCCTCTTGAAGGAACGCTTGTTAAATATCTGTATTTGGAAAATACAAAAATATCGGATCTAAGTGCGCTCAAAGGTATGCAACTAAATATCCTACGCTTACCAATAACAGCTAAAAAAATCAACTTTCTTCGCTCCATGAAATCATTGGAAAAAATTAACGGTATGAAACCAGATGAATTCTGGAAGGAATACGATGAAGTGGGAGAAATTCCAGAGGGGTATGACTATTTCTAAGAACCTAATAAAACCTGGGGCAATAGTTACGCATCGCGGATCTGATGCACTGCGCGCTTAAACTTGCTCCTAAGCGCTGCTTGTTCTATTTCTGTGAATCATAAAGCTTTTTAATTTCGGCTTTCGATAAGGCCCGGTTCCAGATCAATAGTTTATTCATCAATCCATGGTAATCGTAATTCTTCCAACCTTTACCAATCACAATATCATTTACTGTGCTTATAGATCTGGGCATGTTTCCATGTTCATTATTGCTATCAATTAATTCGCCATTATGGTAGAACATTACCGTTCCACGATTGAAAGTAACCGCAACGTGAGCCCACCTTGATTTGGCAATGCGTAGACCTCCTGTCTCAACGACAGAATGCGTGCCTCTGGATTTGATGGAAAATGCTAGCCTATCTACATTGCGGAGATAAAACTGGAATTCCGCATTCGAGTCAACAATCATCTTTTGATGAATGTTTTGTCGAGAAATACTCGGATAGATCCAAGTAGAGATGCTTAACGAACTGGCAATATCCAGTGAGGCATTATTTTTTACTCGTATATAACTGTTCCCATGGAAACTGGCAGCTGTACGATCATTGACCTTAGCCCATCTAACTCTTGTGATGCTGCCATGATTATTTTTCCCACTCGTGTCAGTAATAGTGTCATTGCTCGTTTTAGTGAGTGGAAAGTAGAGTACCAGCCCTTTGTTCAAATCATTTAGCTTCGTATGTGTTGTATTTGCAGCTGTTCTACGTGTAGTAGAAGTGGGTGTTGTCCGTGCATTTGCTTGATTGAGCCCCAAGCCATAGAGTGCCAGAGACTTATTTAGAATTCCCTTGTCAGCATCTATGCCGGCATTTTCCATTTTTACGAAACCGATGATAACGTCCCTGGATTCAGGGTCTACAATCTCGGCAAATGTATAAAATAAGAGGCAAAGGTTATTAAGCTTGGGTTCTTTCTTGATCGCTCTCAAAAAGACTTTGGCCCGGCTAATGAGCTGTTTGGTAAAAGCTTTTTCAGTCTTTTTAGTTTTGATCTTTTTAGTTTTGATCCCGGCCTGCATTAGTGCAAATGCTGACAGGGCAATATCATTATCAGGGATAATATTCAGACAGAAACTCAGATAAAATACCGCTTTTTCATCCCCAAGATTTTTGGCCAGGCGATTATTACCAAATAAACCTGCGTAACGGGCAATTAAAAGATCTTGTTTAGATGGAATCCATTTGTTCTTTTCAGGGGCAACGGGCTTCCCATAGATTTTGTCTAAATCAAACTCCCTGTCATTGTAAGAACTGAGAGGCTAATTCCGGCCGCTTGCCCCGTGCTTAAACAGTCCGACAATGACAGCAGGGTCTTTGGGTTTTAATACCTCGAGAACGCGAAAATAATAGTGGCTCAATTCCCCGGTTTTAATATTGCTCTTCTTGGATGTTATATAGAGCTCGTCCGCTTGCTTGAGCATCAAACGAATCAGTTTATTTAAAGGCATTTTATTTTTTAATTCGTCTGGTTTAGTCCCTTTTCCTAACATAGCTATGATATAGACTACATCGTCATCATTTGGCAGGACCGCAGAGGCCAAATTCATCAGAACTTGAGCAGTTTTATCTTTGGTATTTTGAGTCAGCAGAGGCGCTGCATGAGACAAGGCAGCATTGGCAATTTTTTTATCCACTGCTGCAGCTTTGGATTTTTGCGCCCAAAGGTTTGCGGATAAAAACAACAAGGCACAGGTAAATGCCCGGGATATCAGTTTTAATTTCATAAGTTACCACCCAATATTTTTTATATACTAACTTAGATTAAAAAAAAGGCAAGCAAATGAATTGCTAGCTAAAATGATGGGATAGACAAGTCCTTTCAAGGTACGCTTCTTTACCCACTACAAAGATGCTGGAACCATGTCCTTCCAAAGACCTTTTCTTTCTTTTTTGGCCAATCCCTGAGCCTTGATATAATTCTTTGCTTTATATTTAATGCTATACCAGGCAAATCCTGATTCGATCATGGAAAGACGAATATCATTTTTCCCCATCGATACATTACAAACTACAACGCCTTTTTTGTAGACTCCAGATCCCATACATAAAACCTTTTTTCCAAGAATCAGCTCAGAGAGCTTTTTTTTTGCCTTTGCTGCAAGTGTGTGTTTATATTTTGGTGCATGAATCCCATATAGTCGAATAGTTACTTCTTTGCCATTAGAATTCACCACGAAGGTATCGCCATCGATGACCCGGGTAACTTTTTCACTGTAGAAGTAGCCACATGCAAACAGACTGTAGCTTAGTAGTAGTAATGTGATTTGTTTCATTTCGTTCTCCTCATTTAGTATTTTTTTACAGGCACCATGCCTGTGCTCATAAGAAGACTAGCTTAAAAGCCAATTCGTGTGTAAACTACATATGCATAATTTGCAAAAAAAAATGTAAACTATTTCAATTTATTTCTTCCTGAATTTGAAAAATTGTGTATTGTACAGAATATTAGATCAGGGCATATTCCTTTTAATATGAAACTGGAATTCGGAGAAAACCGTGTTGGCAAAAATACTATTTTTATCGTTAATCTTTTATGCGACTGCCGATGATATCACCATAATAAAATGCATTAAAGAAATGTCTGCTGAAAGTTTCAAGGAACGTAAGCTTGCAGTAAAAAAAGCATCGGGAATTTTGAAGTCGCTATCAGAAGACTATACCGGACTCTTTTTTAAAGGTGCTAAGTTTTATCAAGCAAGCTATCGAGACCTTTTTCCAAAAGCCGAATTAAACCAGGCATCTCTCAAGTCTTTGGAAGCCAAGCTTTTCTGGATCGACAAAGTGATTAAAAAAGCGCTAACGAGTGATGACCCGGAGTTAAAAGCGAATATGAGAAAAGCACTGGCACATTACAAACTTCCCTTAAAGCTGAAATCCATGACACTAGAAGAAAAAATGCTTTGTTTATTTCCATGGAAAGAGGATCGACTCAATGCGATTACAGGCGAATTTCAAAATTCCACCGTTTATCTGGATATTGGCACACAGCGCTTTTATCTTTCGGGTACAAAATCAACCAATAGGATTCGATTCAGTGGACGTCGCTCAATACGTATAAGTGGGTCCCAAAAAACATATAATTTCGGCAATTTTCAGGTGATAGTTAATAATAATGAAATCCAGATAGGCTCCAAAAAATTTCGTGTGAAAGAAAATACTCTCTATATTCTGGATAAAGATTTTGAAATTAAAAAACAATTATCGATTAATCCATATACTCAAAAATCTACAGTTAAATACTTTCCAATTAATGATAAAAAGAAAGATATCTGGGATGATTTTGAATTAAAGGATGACTGAATTGTCTTTTCTTTATTTAGGCACTTCAAAATCTTCTCGCCAAACACTTCAGGCCCCTGGGATCGCTGAGCCCTAAGTACTTGGTGAGCTGAAAGCTCACGAGTATGTAAGCATCTGTACGCTCCAGCTCGGCCTAACCTAAGGCGAAGTCGCTACTCTTAGCAGTCCTCTTTTCTTAAGTTACTCCAGGAAATAATGCCGAGCTGGAGCCGAAGGCGTTCAACGTGCCGGCAGGCAAAGCTGAGGTACGCTCCTGGGATAGCTGAGCCCTAAGTACTTGGTGAGCTGAAAGCTCACGAGTATGTAAGCATCTGTACGCTCCAGCTCGGCCTAATCTAAGGCGCAGCCGCTACTCTCAGCAGTCCTCTTTTAGAAAGCATCTAATGTGCGTAGCACATTTAAGTTCTTAGGAACGTAGTTCTTGCGCAGCGAGCTTGCGAGTAACGACGAGTCGAGGTGATAACCTCGTGCTCGAGCCGAAGGCGTTCAACGTGCCGGCAGGCAAGACTACATGTCTTCAAAATCTATATATTCCCCAAGTAGAGCTCCATTTTGAAGCATGATGAGCTCTATTTCCGTATAAAAATCGTCCTCCTGATCGGTTCTGTAAGTATCATCGGATGATTCTGGGAGCATGATGAAGCCGTATTGTCCGTGATTTTCAGTGCCCGTCACGCTCATACTATTTGATAGACGGCTAATGCGAAAAGAAAAGGCACCATGGACATTTTTAAGTTCCTCTTCTGCCTCTTGATGTCGCTCAATATAATAACCACGATCAATTAGCACATCTTGAATTTTGTTCGGAAACGTGCTGTCACATTCATAGTTTTGTAATCCCATAGATTCTCCAATCATTTCTGATCTGTACTTTAACTAATATTTCTTAAGATTGCAATCGCAATTGAAGTCTTATTGTATAGAAATCATCTATTGTGCGCAGCACATTTAGGTTCTTAGGAACGTAGTTCTTAAGGCTGCCGGCAGGCAATGAGTTTCGCTCGGCAGTAGGCCGCCGGCAGGCAAATGAGTTTCGCTCGGCAGTAGGCTGCCGGCAGGCAAATGGGTTTCGCTCGGCAGTAGGGTGCCGGCAGGCAAAGATGAAGCATTCTGTTTCGCTCGCAGTAGGCCGCGGGCAGGCAATTGATAGATATAATTGTTATTGACATTGTTCCGTGTTATATTAGTGTGAATTTTTTATGTGAAGGTAAAGAGTAATATGAGTACCCCAGTTAGCCAGGCACAATGGCGTCGATATGCAAAAAAACAGTTTGATTCTGAGCGTGTTATTCGCGACATTCAGACGATTTACGAAAAAGCCCGTTGGTGTTCCACAGCGAAATTTCAACAACTCTGTAGGGCTCTGAGCAAACAATTAGTTTCTGAAGGATTTAGCAATGTCGAAATCCTTCAAGTTCCTGGCGATGGCAAACATCACTATGGCGGCTGGACTGCACCGCTTTCCTGGAGCCCAAAAAATGCCACCCTAGATATTCTTGCTGACAAAAAAGAACGCCTCGCAAACTACAAAAAAATTCCGCATCAGCTCATGATGTTTTCCGGGTCCACTCCTGCAGCAGGAATCAAAGCAGACTTGATCATTGCCCCCGAAAAAATCACCCGTCACAATGTCAAAAACAAAATCGTCCTTCATGGTCGTTACAACGACCTGGATTATAACCTGGCATTATTTAAAGCCGGTGCTCGTGGCGTGATTTGCGACAAGGTTGTAGAAATCAAAGGTATTAAGGAAGGCAAATATTTAGATGATGCGATTGCCTATCATAATTATTCACTTCCCTGTTGGCATATACCCAGGAAAGAACGGGGCATTGGTTTTGTCATTTCGCCAAGGCAAGGACGACTGTTGCGAGAGCGCTTGTCTGCTGGGGAAAAGATTCGTCTGGAAGCAAAAGTCGACATTGCCATTGGCGAGGAAACAACCCCACTGCTGACGTGTCGCATTCCAGGAAGATGTGCAAAGGACATCGTTTTAACCGGACATATGGATGAGCCGGGAGCCAGCGATAATGCATCGGGACCCGCCATGGCTTTGGAAATTGGTCGAAGCATGCTTGCGCTACAAAAAGGAAAAGAGAAACCTGTTCTTGAGCGTGGTTTACGCTTTTTCTTTGGCATTGAAGTTCGCAGTATGCAGTGGTTGTTAAACGAACAGCCCAAATATATGGCCAGGGCATGCCTAGGACTAAACCTCGATATGCTTTGCACCAACCCGAAAAAATCCAAAGCGGAATTTATTATTCATCCCAACCAGGCGAGTCTTCCGGATTATGGATTGCCAATTCTTCTGGACAATCTTACAGAGCTAACTAAACGACCCGAATACAAACTTCATTTTCATAATCTCGATACCAATGATAATGCTATGGGAGAACCGGCTACCGGCGTGCCAACACCGATATTATTGCTCTGCCCGGATACGACCTATCATACGCACTTCGATAATCCGTCCATCTGCCATGCACCCTCAATTAAACGCCTGGGAAATTGCCTCACAACTTATATTGGCTGGCTGGCAAACGCAGATCTTCAGCAATTAACAGGAATGGCAGAAATAAATTTTAATTTTGCGAAAAAAGAACTGACTAAGAATTGTGAAGAAATTGCCCAGGGTAAAGTGCATGACCCGCAGGTATTTGGAAAGCATTGCCTGAAAAGGGAGCAGGGACGAATCAATGGATTAAAGAAATTACAATCACAACATAATTGCATTAGCCTGGTTGATGGTCAGACAAAATCCATACCAAAGCCAGGCTTAAATCTTGCTGATCAAGTCATTTTTTCTAATACCCTCGATGCGCTTTGTTTGAAACTTGAAAAATTTTGGCAAGGGAAAATTAAGTCCCTGAAGAATCCCAAGACGACTGATCTTGATATAAGTAAAGCCCTGCAAAACAAGGCGAGGGCATTGGTCCCGGTAAAAACGTTCCGTGGATTTTTCTCCCCATCCGGCCTGGATGAAAAACAAAAGGCGGAAATCTGGCC
>JABSQK010000567.1 GCA_013215875.1 Lentisphaeria bacterium | reverse complement strand
AGCAATCAGCTTAAGGGCTCTGTTACCCTGGTTGCGCGGCAGGCGCAGTTGCATCTCCCAGATTTCTTTCATCGTCACCTGAAAGCGCTTGGGGATAGAGGTCTTAAAGGTTTGCGCGGCGATAACCTGATTGGCAGCAGCATGCAATGCTGCTGTGGGTGGCATGCCTTCGGCCTCTAACATGGCCATCTGTTCTTTCAGGCCGGGCCATAGGAATACGGCATATAAAAACGCCGGTGTGATGCTCTTGCCTGAGGCCAGGCGTTTATCGGTATTACGCAGGGCCAGCTGCAATAGGCGTTGCCAGATTTCATCGTCGCTAAACAGTTTGTGATTGGCGATCAGATATTGGCTGAGATCATACTTCTCTAGTTGGGCATAGGTGGCTTCACCCTGACCGCTGATAAACAGTTTCAGGGATTCATCAAATAAGCGGGCGGCGGGTATTTTATCCAGCAGGTGGGCGTTTTCGCTGATGGCGGCGCCAGTCTGTTGTTCCAGCGTGAAATCCAGCTTGGCGCAGAAACGCACCGCTCTGAGCATGCGCACCGGATCTTCCTGTATGCGCTCATCCGCATCGCCAATGGTACGCACGATGCCGTTTCCCATATCGTCAATTCCGCCAACATGGTCGACAAAATGCTGTTCATTGTTTAACGGATCGTAATAGATTGCATTTACGGTGAAGTCCCTGCGAAAGGCATCCTCTTCAAGATTGCCATATTCATTGTCGCGCCAGACGATCAGGCCCGAATCTTCATCGCGGCCTTTTCGTTCATCCATACTCGGTTTGCGCCGAAAGGTACTCACTTCATATAAGGTGCCGCTAATGTAAACATGAGCCAGTTTAAAACGGCGGCCGATGATTCGACAGCGTCGTTTAAATACATCTTTCACCTGTTCAGGACTGGCATCCGTAGCGATGTCATAATCCTTCGGTTCTTTTTCGAGCATTATGTCACGCACCGCACCGCCAACGATATAGGCCTCGTAGCCTCTTTTTTGCAGATCGGCAATAACCCTTACTGCAGATCTTGAAATTTTATCTTTTATTGGCATTTAGGTCTAGAGACTCTCCAGCGCAATGGAATTCTGTTGGCATGCAGCACGAATGGTATTTTGCAGAAGCATGGCAATTGTCATGGGGCCCACACCACCGGGTACCGGGGTGATAGCAGATGCCTTGGGTTCCACTTCGTCAAAGGCAACATCACCGACGAGGCGGTAGCCGCGTTTGTCAGATGCATCATCCACTCGGTTTATACCCACATCAATAATAACGACATCGTCTTTTACCATATCGCCACGGACCATTTCCGGTATGCCCGTTGCCGCGATGATAATGTCTGCCTGCAGGCAAATCTCATTGAGATTTTGCGTACGTGAATGGCACATGGTAACCGTGCAGTTGGCGTATTTTCCTTTTCGGGAAAGCAGGGCACACATGGGTTTGCCGACGATGTTAGAACGGCCCAGGACCACAGCGTGCTTACCCTGAGTCTCTATTTCATAATGTGCCAGAATTTCCATAACACCTGCTGGCGTACAGGGCACAAAGCCATCTTCATCACCAATTAACATCTTACCGACATTTACCGGATGAAAACAATCCACATCTTTCTGCGGATTTATCGCATCGATGATTGCCCGTTCATCTATTTGTGGTGGTTGCGGGGATTGCACTAGAATGCCATTTATTTCCGGTTTATTATTGAGTGTATCGATCAGCGCCAGCACATCTGCCTGGCTCGTATCCGTATCCAGTACATGCTTTTCAGAATAAATACCTAGCTTTTCGCACTTTTTGGCTTTGCTATTTACATAGGATTGGGATGCTGGGTCTTCACCAACAAGCACCACGGCCAAGCCGGGCGTGACAGAGTGCTTCTCAGATAAACTCGCTATTTGAGACTCGATTCGACTATAGACAGCCGCTGAAACTTCCTTACCACTTAAAATCATTCATTTTTCCTTAAACTAAAGTTGCTAACTACAGTAATATTACTAATGTAAAAGTCAGCCTTTTAGCAATAAAATTTATACATAATTGGGTACATCTCATGCTAAGTAAAGAAGAAGTCGAAAAATTCCAAAATGATGGCTATCTCGGGCCCTTCACACTTATGTCGCCTGAAGCGATGACAGAATGCTGTGAACGTGTTGATAGAGAAGTGCTTAGTACGAAAGCGAACTTCGCTGCATCGAGTGGCCAAAGCAGGCATTTGGACTGTCCAGTCGTCTGGGAATTGTGTTCACATCCAGAGATTGTTGAGCGCATGGCTGATATATATGGCCCAAACCTCATCCTCTGGAGATCAAATTTCTTCATAAAAAATCCTGGTGACAAGGAGATCCCCTGGCATTCAGACCAGAACTACTGGCCCTTGGAGCCCAAACTCAACATCAGTGCCTGGATTGCCCTGGAAGACTCGACTATTGAAAATTCTTGTGTGCAGGTCATTCCCGGTTCACAGAAAAAATCCATTCCACATATTCCCGCAGATCCTGATATGGCTTTTGATGAAATGGCGGATCCCGATTTTTTTGATGAATCAAAAGCTGTCAGTCTAGAGATGAAGGCTGGCCAGTTCATTATATTCAATGAGAAGACCTTGCACCACTCCTATGCCAATACGTCTGACAAACGCCGCCTGGCCTTAGCAGTTCGTGTCACAGTTCCATTTGTTAAGGTGAACTCGGACGAGCTTTTTCCAGAACATGTAAATATCGCCCTAAAAGGAGACGATTACATGGGTTTTAATAAGTTCGATACACCACTTCCATACCTGAAAAACAGTTAATTTCCCAAATATGCACAATCTGGCACAGTTGATGCAATAAGTACTTTAGTTCTCATGGAATTAGCTTATAGTAATCTTAAGAGCAATATAATTTTTTACTAATTGAGGCAATGTAGTATTTCAGATCTGGCATTTTTTGCTATTTTGGCCTCAATAAACCATTTTATAAACAAGGGTGCATTATGAGTATTCACGATTTAACAGTAGAAACAATTGGTGGTTCAGATCGGTCGTTATCTGACTATAAGGGTAAGATTTGCCTTCTGGTAAATGTTGCCAGCGAATGTGGGCTTACACCGCAGTATGAAGGCCTACAGGCGCTTCACGAAAAATACAGCAGCATGGGATTGGCTATTCTCGCATTTCCAGCAAACAACTTTGGTGCTCAGGAACCGGGCTCCAATCAACAAATTCAGGAATTCTGTACGACAAAGTTTTCTGTGCGATTTGAGCTCTTCTCAAAAATCAGTACGTCTGGAGAAGACCAGTGTGAACTATATAAATTCCTCACATCGGATGAAAGCGGTTTCCCTGGCGACATTAGCTGGAACTTTGAGAAGTTCCTTATCGGTAGAGATGGTACAGTCATTCAGCGCTTTGAGCCAAAGACCGAACCACAATCCGAAGAGCTCATCTCGGCAATCGAAAACGCCCTGACGTAATTTGAGTAACTGCGACACGCTGTGCTGCAGTTTTTTAAAAAGATCTGTCAACGAATTAAACGAATTAAGCTAATTTCAAATAGCAACTCAATTCATGCTTGTATAAAAATCGATCAGCTCTTTTAATATTAATAATTCGTAAAATTAGCTTAATTCGTTGATGAACATATCTTTATTATGCTGTGACTATTTGAGTAACTGCGACACGTAGTATCTCCAGACTTTGAGATCAATTCTATCCTTGATTTTTTTGATTTTGTCAATAGTATTATGCGTTTGAAAGATCAACTCAGTTAATGGAGATATACGGACAATTTTATGTTTTTTCGTAAGCTAAAGAAACTTCGCTTGAGCTTTGCTAATAATACGGCAGCTAACAAGACTCATTTTAAGCTCCACTCCATTAGAGTCAATGGCAAACATATCTGTGGTTTTATATGGCAGTACGGTCACTTTATCCACGATGTGGTCATGCCACTTATCGACTGGCTGGAAGAAAGCCAAGAAGACCCAAAGAGCATGCATTTGTTGATCGAAGACACACCTGACCAATCTATTGGACCATTCCTCGAACTGCTCGAAGCGTTGACCGGCGTTACTGCAGAGATACTTTCAACACGTCGATTCCAGCGCGCGCAAGGTATTTCTCTTGAACTACATGCCTATCTGTTCGGTCCCTATAAGCCTGAAAGTTTTATTAATATTCAGTCAACAATTGTCGAGCGTTTTGATCTCACCCCCCCTGAAAATCCACCTGGAATTGTATTGATTGAGCGTGGATATTCAAAGCATGGCTTTGAATCCAATAATCGTAAATATATCCCCAAATATTTCCCTGGTGTACATCCTGGTAGGCGACTAAGCAATTATAATAAAATAACAGGTGCCGCTCGTCGCACTATAGTCAACCATGCGGAACTAGCTCAGGCTCTACAGAACAAGTACGGTAAAAAGTTCCACAATGCCGTACTTGAGGACATGCCCATTGCTGAGCAAGTAAGGCTTTTTTATCATGCTCGCATCATAATCGGTCAGCACGGAGCGGGGCTGAATAACTTAATATGGATGCACACAGATAAGGGAGTGGTGGTAGAAATAAACCCATGTAAGGTTAAAACATTCTCGAATATGTGTCTTGCCCGTGGCTTCACACATTCTACAGTCGGACAATTTGACGCAGACAAGGTTTCAATTAATCCTGATGACTTACTCAGCACCATTGAAGATCTTTTAGATAGGGAAAGTACTCATGGCAACTAGGACTGATACTGGTGCACATACTTTAGTGCTTGGCGGCGGCCCAGCAGGGATAGGTGCAGCACAGGCAACAGTACTCGAGCGGGCTTCAGAACCTGGAGGACTGTCATCGACCATTATGCTTGCAGGAGCCGTATTTGACCTGGGCGGGCATTCTTTCCATACCCCCCATCCGGAAATAAAAAAATTGGTTTTTGACTCTCTGGAGATGTTTGAACAAGAAAGAGATGCGCGTTGTTACCACAAAGGAGAATGGGTCAAATATCCCTTCCAGCAAAATTTTAAAGATTTGAATAGTCAGGAAACCATCGCTGCCTGTGAGCTTGGTTTGGAACAGATAGACAGTTCACTTCCCTGTAACAATTTTAAGCAGTTTTTAAATGCGCGTTTTGGCTCAGGGATATGCAAACATTTCATGTCACCCTATAATCAAAAACTTTGGGGGGAAGACTTGTCACGTTTGGGAACTTACTGGGTAAATCAGAGGGTTGCTTCACCAAATGGGCACAAACACAAATTCCAGAACGATGGTGGAGAACGCACTCCCCTGCAGGCAAAAACAAAAGTTGCATATCCGGCTAAAGGTGGCTTTCATGAGATCTTCAAGGCGCTTGCCCTCCGAGTGCCAGACCTGCAGACAAATAAGCAGGTCATGCGGATAGACCCGATAACGAAACAGGTATGGACAGCGACAGGTGATAACTACCCATATGAATCAATCGTCTCGACACTTCCTCTCGAGAGACTTTTAAAGATCATTGACAATGTTCCAAAAGAACTGATAGCAGATGTCTCCAGCCTGGAGACGCTCGCTTTAGACCTCGTACTAATCGCAGTCTCTGGTCCGGTTTCCACAGATATCCAGCGTATCTATTCAGCAGATCCTGAACGACCAGCTCACAAGATTGCCATAAATCACAATTCATCAGACTTCCTGAGAGCACTACCAAATCATGCAATCATGGCAGAGCTATCCCGGCCACACGGATTCATGCATGATCTGAAAAAATTGCCGGAAAAGGTTGTCAATGACCTGATTGATATGGATGTTCTATCTTTGGATGATAAGATTCTGGAGTCTCGTGTGATTGAGATCAAGCACGCCTATCCTGTCCCAAGCCACAAGGTCCCACAGATCTTAGAGAAAGTGCGCGCCTGGCTTTTGGAACGAGACATTCACCTGGTAGGCCGTTTTGCAGAATGGGCATATATTAATTCTGATGAAGCACTCTTTAGAGGCCTAAAGCAAGGCGAGCGCCTGTGTCGATAATTGATACGTCTCGAGTCCGTAATCGAAAACGCCCTGGCATAAAGCATCTGTGACTATTTGAGTAGCTGCGACACGCCGTGCTGCAGTTTTTAAAAAAGATCTGTCAACGAGCAGCGTAGCAAAGACACAACTTCGTTGTGAGACGCAGTCGGCAATTAAACGAATTAAGCTAATTTCAAATAGCAACTCAATTCATGTTTGAATAAAATCTATCAACTCTTTTAATATTAATAATTCGTAAAATTAGCTTAATTCGCTGACAAACACATTTTTTATTATGCTGCTTTTATTTTACGTCGACCGTTTTACTGATACTCTGTCCAGTGCTCAGATCGCGCACAGTAATTATCCACTTTCCCTTTGGATCATTAAGCGCTGTTTTAAGGGTGACAGTTGTCTTCCCAGTCTGTAGAATTTGATCTAGATAACTCAAGTGTTTTCCGTTTGCTGTAACGGTCAGCGCGAGTGAATGTTTTTGGCTTGGATCAGCAAGGGCAATCTTACAAACAATATCATCACCCGGTTTGATTGTCTTCGCAGTAGATAAAGACAGGTCACTAATCGGGTAGGGTAGCAGTGCGAAGAGTCGACCTTCGCCCGGTGCAAAGCGCGCGGTAAATGATTGACCAGTTAATTTTATTTGCTTGCCACTAATCACATCAACAACAGTTTGTGTTTTGAACTTGGGATCCAGACTAACTTTTGTGAGAATTCCCGGCGGATTGATAAGCATTGCGCCGCGAATTTGCACAGGTCCTTCACGTGCAATAAAACTGATTGTGTGTTTGCCCTTGGTTAAATTGTAATTCAAACCGGAAACCCAGACCCATTGATTCGTCCGATACGTGTTGCCAAAAATTTTCTCTTCTGTATTTAGTTCTTTGCTTTCTTTTATCTCATAGCGGCGGGCATCTTCTTCATGCCAGACATAAGGATTTTTCTCTTTACCATCAATTAAAATACGCATGGAATTGGCTTCGCCTTTTACAGCATTTTTACGATCGAAATAAACATTTACCCAGAGCTGATAACGCCCGACTTGGTTTATGTTAAAACTTGCTTCTGCCTTGGCAGCTTTATCACAGCGGTAAAAGGCTGTCTCATTCGGACTATAGCTGATCGCCTTTTCAGAAATGACAACCTTTTCTTTTGCCTGATTGCCAGTTTTGGAATCAAAGGCATGTGACTGTCCTTGGCGATAATCACTCACAGCTGCTAGATACCGCACTTTGGAATTTTTGCTGCCCATGCTGCGGGCATATATTTGAGGAATTGGTTTATCACTCATATCACGAATGCTTGCTGCAGGAACTGCCTTGGCTGTTTTAAGCAGTGCTGCTATTAGCTGGTTTGATTCGTCGATCGACTCAAAACCAAAACCTGAATGATCTTTGTGATAGCTATTATGGTAATTATTATGCGGCTGTACAAGATTGAGATGGAAGATTTGACCTTTACCGAGACTACGTTGTAAGACAGCCGGCATATCGGTGAAATTTCCATCGATATACCGTGCTAGAACCTTAGTTCCCTTGCTTATATCTTTATCAGATAACTGATCACGGTACGATGTCCGTGTGGGACACATGCGGTTTTTACGCAAGCTATGACTGGCGCGCAATTGCAGTCCCTTCAGAGATCCGTTAATTGTTTCACTAAATTTCAGGCGTGGGTCGAAGACTGTATCTTCACCGAGCTCGACCACTTCCTCACCGATGAAAACGCGTTTCTCCTTTGGCAATTCCTCGCGAACGATATCCGGGTACTTAAAGCCAAGAACTTCATCGAGTCCAGCTCCTGGTAGGGTTGCCCAGGATTTACCATGCAAATCAAAACGACCAACACCAGGAAATGTTACCAGGGTACCTCCTGCTTCAACGAAGCTCTTTAATGACGTTGTTATTTCAGGGCTCACAAATTCACCACCACCAAAAAAGACCAGTTTGAACTTCTTAAGTGTTTTAAGGTCATCTGTTACAGTTGGGGTAATATTATTTCGCAGCAGAGGTGCAAGCAGTCCATAATGATGGATCCATGGTTGGTGAGCACCATAAATCGCAACATCCGCAGATGTTAGCGCTTCATTTTTTACGAAGACCGATTCCACTTTTTTAATCTCGGATATAAATTTTTTAACAACTCGAGAAGCATGTGTCTCCGTTTGACGAATTGTATATATACTATTGCCGGGTTTCACTTGCGGGTAGCCAAAACCCATTGGGTAGGTACTCGCCCAGTAGTCGAGATTACGCACACCATTCATTAGGCAATGCCAACCAACCAGCGAGATCATTTCCGGGTAGCCCATAAATCCCCATAGACTAGAGCTCATGGGGCGTGAACCGAAGCGTGGCTGGTGCAGCAATGCACCCCAGCTAAATGTATCGTAACTCCACCAGGAATGCCAATTAATCAGGTGTCCATAATCAATGCCACCCACATGTGACCAGTGTGTCGAATGAACACTCGTGCCACGCTTATTATCGGTTAACTCATGTACCGTATCCGTCCAAGTCTGTAATTGACGCCGGCATTGATAAATATAAAAGAGATAGGCATCAACAATCCGCGCGGACTGTTTTGGGTCTTTAGACAATTTCCATTTGGGACCATGTCTTCCTGGCATAGCGGCTTTTATATCCTGCCAGTTTTTATGCTGAGAATTCCAGCTGGAATTTAATGCTTCGATTGTTTTATAATGCTGCTGTAACCACTTTTGAAAAAGAGTACTATAAATGGCCTTTGCATTGAGGTCTACTGGTATACCTATTTCCATATTCGTGCTGGCAAAGACCATTCCCGGGTGCTGGACACGAGGGACAGGCATTCCCTTTTCTGGTCTTAGAAAGCGTTTACGAAAGATATCTCTATACGCTTTATCATCCGCATCGATGGTTACACCAGGTTGTGCATGCCGGATCATACTGAATTGAATTTTCCCATCTGCAATCATTGCTGCTGGTGGTGTAGACTGTGCCCACAAAGTATTAAAACCAGTTTCTTTATATAGGGGAATTGTTCGCACGGATTGATCACCAAAGCCCCACACGGAAAATGAAAGCTGATTGTACATCGGGTCCTTAGTCGAGATGAAAAATGGACTGTCTGCCCCGGCGACCACAACCTTGTTTTTGTAACTACGCAATTGCAGACTGTATGAGCCATCCGCAAAATTTCTTAAATTCTCAACACCGGTAAATTCGACTTTATTATCTGGATTTAATGAAACCGTTTTACTCACAAGGACTCGGTCATTTTGATCAATGATCTGCAGCACTGTTTTTAGACCTTTTTCAGACTGGCCATCTATTTTGTAGGTCCAGTTTAATTCTGGCTTCCTAAGCAGCATGCTGGGTATCTTTACTGACCCTTTAAGTGGACTAAGGATAGTCGCAGTCGTTTTCAGGGTTTGGATCACTGATTTATCCGCATGCAGGGAATTTATTTCAATATTAAAAATGCCACCTGGCCAATTCGATGTATCGGCAATAGTGATCTGTTGATCTTTAATATCTGCGGGTGAAAGAAGGCGTTTGACTCGTGCTGTACCGAAGGGATCTGTAATGGTTACTTTTATCGACACAGTCTTAGTCTTATCCCAAATTTGGCTAGTGATTGGAATCGAAAGAGGCGTTCCTGTATTCGTATCTTTTATCGGACCTTTTAAAAATAAGCTTATTGGGAATGCTTGATCGCCTTTTACAGCCCACTGGAAAAACTGATGCCAAAACGAAAAGTTGTGTGCTTTGGGTTTTGTGAAAGGTACAGGGCGGGGCAGTTCGATAAGAATGCATTTTCCTTTCCCTGTCTTTTTTAGAGCCCATGCTGGCCAGTCTTCCTTATCGACACCGCCGAGGAATGGGGCACTTTTCTTTGATTCATTTGCAGGTACTAAATTATCGAACGGTCCAGGCTTCCAGGCATAAACCCGTTCCTTACCGCGATCGCCACCACGATTTGATTTTACCTTGAACGTCTTAAATAAGGTGCGGGAATTGATTACCAGCACCCCGCCTTCGTTTACATACACAATTAATGCCGCACGCAGTTTCTCCGTTACAGCATTTGGGCGCCATTCATGATTGTAGTAAAACCAGGCTTGGCGTCGAGGTGTGCGGCCAATTTGCCCACCGAGAACCACGACATCCGGACGGTCTTTAGCTTTGAGTGCGGTGATAAACTTCGTTTCTGACTTCGGCATGAGTCCACCAAACCAGCGTAAGTCCCAAGCTGTACGGGCAGGCCATATACGTCCTGCAGCAATAGTCGTTAGGCGATAACCATAATCAGTCTCAAGTGGCAGCCAGCGCCCCACCAGCATGATGTCTCGATCTTGCCGCCCGGTGAGTAATAGATGGATAGCTTTGTCCGCAGCACTGAGCTTGCAGCAGGAAACTACGATCAGAATTAATATGCCTAGTCTTTTCAAATTCTTATCCTTATAATTCAATAACGCATCAGGGCCTGCTGCGCCTACTTTTAAAAATATTTTTT
>JABSQK010000566.1 GCA_013215875.1 Lentisphaeria bacterium | reverse complement strand
TTATACCAGCGGTGCATACAATTGTAGGAGGCGGAAAAATCATCGTCGGAATGAATACCGGCGTGATGATAATACGTATGCCAGGCGGTGATATAGAGAGAGATTACCATGGGCAGTAGAAAGACAAACAGGGCATTAAACCAGTTGTAATAAAAGAGTCCCGTAAGCAGAACAATCTGAACCAGTATCATGCTAAGAAAGATCCGCATATGTTTAGGAAAACGGAAGCCAACCCCCGCCGCTCGTGGATAACCGGTAACGGCTACAGACACTGAATATTCCACTTCGCCCATAGTTGTACCATCCTCACGCATCCAGCGGGATTCATCCTTAGTCTGGTCAAGATAGTTTTTGTGATGCCCGACCACATGATGCAAAAACCAGGCCTGGCTGGTGATGCCTGTTTCAAACGCAATTAT
This sequence comes from Lentisphaeria bacterium, assembly GCA_013215875.1. Classification (GTDB taxonomy): domain Bacteria; phylum Verrucomicrobiota; class Lentisphaeria; order JABSQK01; family JABSQK01; genus JABSQK01. Next base: position 9,691 of record JABSQK010000566.1, on the reverse strand, counting down.
GATTTCATATAAGCGATTTACAATCGGCTGATGAAAGGTATTGAGGTGCTGATGGTGGTGTCCAAAGGCACAGACACAGGTTTTAGGAAATATACCGATAAACAGCCATGCAATGACCATCCAGGGTTGGTTCGCAAAATAAAAGACGAGCAAGTCCAGAGCAAATAATGCAACAAATAAGATAACCGGCACGCGGTCAGCTTTATACTTAAAAATTTTCATTCCAACCTTAGTTTGAAGGAGTCCAATTATGGTTGATTTAACATTCAACTATCCCGAATATCATTTCCCATAAATGAACTCATTATTCAGTCTAGATTATAGGAATAATTTGGCATTCTGCAACAGTATTTGGCTTTATTTTTCAGGCCCTTAGTACAAAAACGTTCATTCCACAAAACTTTATTTAAGCATAGGTTGAAAAAGATGAAATCTTTTCTATCTTAGGCGCGTGGAGTTTATATAAAATATGCAGGAAAAAATAAAAAAAATTGCAGAGTCTTCTGCATTCTCAATATTCATTATCTTGGTTATTATTCTTGCGGGTATTCTTGTTGGTATCGAAACGTATGACAGCATCGCTGAGAAGCACCATACATTGCTGCATTACCTTGATAAGATAATCCTGTGGATTTTCGTCATTGAAATACTCATCAAAATGACCGCCGAAGGCAAACAATTTTGGAATTATTTCAAAGATCCCTGGAACATTTTCGATTTTATCATTGTTGCGGTCTGCTTTATGCCGGTAAATGCACAATATGTTGCGGTATTAAGACTTGCCCGTATTTTGAGAATCCTCAAACTAGTTACTGCTGTTCCCAAGCTGCAAATTCTTGTGGGTGCTTTATTAAAAAGTATTCCATCCATGGTCTACGTCTCCATATTGCTATCCTTGCTTTTTTATATCTACGCAGTCATGGCAACATTTATGTTCAAGGGAAATGACCCCATACATTTTGGTTCGCTTCAGCAGTCCATGCTGAGCCTTTTTCGAGTCGTGACACTAGAAGACTGGACTGATATTATGTACATACAGATGTATGGCAGTGACGTATACGCGTACCCTGATGCCGAGACGGTAATGCAAATTAGCGGGATGCAAAACATTCCTCAGGCCATGCCACTTTTTTCTGCTATATTTTTTGTAACATTTGTCTTATTCGGTACTATGATCATTATGAACTTATTCATTGGAGTCATCATGACAGGTATGGATGAAGCACGAAATGAAGAACGAATGCGATATCAAATTTCCATGAGAGAACGGGATGAAGTTAGTCTGGAGGAAGAGATAAATATCATAAATGAGCAATTAGGCGACTTGCAGGAACATTTAAAAGTTTTACAACGTCGGTTGTCACCGGCTGATAAAAACTAAACAATAAAGTAAAAGGAAGGAGATAGGAACATGGTAAATATTATTATAGGTATCGTTTTTGTTATTGGCGGACTTTCTGGTAAACTGGTATTAATCGGAACCGAAAGTGGCGTAGCTCTAGCAGTTTTAGGTGGAGTGATGGCCCTCTGGGGTGTTTTCAGAATGGTCAGCGGCGGCGCTGAAGAAGAATAAAGTCTGCTCGCTTAAATTTTTTAGACCCTATTATTAGTCTTCAGCTATAAAGACTGTTCATTATTTTACTTGCCACATATGGCTCACCATGTAATGTGGATTTAAATATAAACAGGATGGTAAGCAGAAATGTCAGAACTCTATTCGTCAAAAATTGTTGATACACATGTACACCTGTGGGACCCCGACCGTCATACATATTCCTGGATGAAAGATGCTCCCGATATAGACAAACCCTTTCTTCTCGACGATTTTAGGCAGGCTACAAAAGGAATAGATGTTGATAAAATCGTCTTTATGGAATGCGATGCTGTGCACTGGCAAAGTATCGATGAAATGCGCTGGATTAGCGGTCTATCGGAAATAGATCCACGTATACAGGGTATTGTCAGTGGCGCACCTATCGAAAAAGGCGATGCAGTAAAAGGCATACTTGAAGAGCTCTGCGACGATATGTTGCTGCGCGGCATACGGCGTGTCTGTCATGCTAAAGACAGCGATTTTTGCCTGAGCCCCAATTTTATAAAAGGCGTACAATTACTCAGTGATTACGATCTCAGCTTCGACATCTGTACCACGGGTGTTGAGCATTGGGAAAATGCTCTGAAATTAGTCGCCCAGTGCCCCAATGTTTCATTTATGGTCGACCATATAGGTATCCCAACTTTTAAAGAAGGTATGACGGACCCCTGGCGTTCATTTATAACTGATATGGCCGCCATGCCAAATACCGTATGTAAATTTTCCGGCTGTTATGCAACAAACGATGAGATTCGCCCATTCATTGATCATGTGATGGATTCATTTGGTACTAAGCGTGTGGTTTACGGTGGCGATTGGCCGGTCTCGACATTGTCGACGACATACAAAGGTTGGGTGGAAACGGCTAGCGAATTACTTGAATCCTATTCTGCTTCGGAAAAAGAGGATATCTTTTATAACAACGCGGTTTCCTTTTACAAACTATAAGCCCTTGGGAACTGTGCTTTGCTTATCAGAAGTTCCTGATTCCTCTTTACTATCACCTTTAGCCGGCTCGGATTTTTTATCATCTAACGGAGCTGGATCAGGCGGTTCGATAAGTTCCGTCTCCATTTGTTCAATGACGACCGTTGGAGTTGCTACTGCCGGAGCACTCGCTTTAAAAAAGTACATTGCGAATGCCAATACAACAGGAATAACTAACAAGAGCGGTGGAATAATGATGCCAGCAAGCCAGCCCTTATGTTCTGTCTTCACCAGCATGATGATCGATACGATAAAAAGTGCCAGGCCGCCAAGTCCAAGCACAAGAAAAATAACAATAGGTAATAATGCAATCATAATTTTATAAATTCTCCTTTTGAATGTGTTCTTTAATCAGTCGCCTTAGACGCTTCAGGCTCCGTTGCCGAAGGTCCATCTACAGCTTTCGTCTCTATAGTTTCATTGCCCGTATTTGATGGGTCCTGTGACGTTTTTGAAATATAAAATCCAATTGCCAACGCCAGAGAAACTATGACTAAGACCGGTGCGATATAAATTCCAGCCACCCAATTCTTTTTTCCCGTATACATCAGCATCACTTTAGATGCATTAAAAAGAAGGATGGCAGCAAATACAGCAATGACAACAAATAGTATAGCGCCGCCTAGAATCATAGCTTGATCATCTCACCACTTAAGCGGGATTCTTCCGCAGCAAAAACGATGCGGTGTGTGCGCAAGGATTCATGCACATCGCTTATGACAAGTGATTGGTCATTTGCATGTATAGCGTCGATCCATGATCGAACGACACGTCCATCGCCACCGCCATGGCCGCCTTTTTCAGGGCCAATGGTAATCGTCTCTGTATTTAAGCTGGCAAAATCTTTAATGATTATGGTGCTTTCATCGAAACTTAATTCGCCTTTTGTACCGTGCACTCTCAGCTCACGGCCACCGCCCTGAGTAAATGCTGTCATTGTAAATGTCGCTGTAATATCTTTATCATAAAGCAAGTTCACCACCTGGTGATCCACCACATCATTGTCAGTACGATATACGCAGCGTCCGTAGGGTCCTGTCTTTAAGGCTTCCATGTGTGCGTCGGCAGAGTGGTCATAGCTACAAGAACTTGCAGGCCAGCTATTACGATTATTCATATAGACTTTAAGCGCTGAGAATTGACAGCTATGTTCGACTGTACAAGCATCTGTACAGCGCTCGGTGCTGCCTTCAGGCGCATTTGCTTCATTGAAATACTTCAGTGATCCAAAGGAACTTACTGCCTTGCAGGGTTCATCAATAAGGTAACTTATATAATCGATATCGTGACAACTCTTTGCCATTAGCATAAACGTCGAGCGTGATTGATTGCCCCAGTTTCCTCGGACAAAGCTGTGAGCCTGGTGGTTTATTTCTACTTTCTCGAGTTGATCAAGCGAAACGATATCACCTATGCGACCACTTTGCACAAGCTCTTTTACCTTGGCAAATCCTTTATGGTAACGCAGGGAATGACAGACCACTGTGATGACATTGTGCTTTGTCTGTGCATTTGCTATATCTTCGCAATCCTGAAGACTTACCGCCATGGGTTTTTCGAGCATCATATGATAGCCCATTTCCTGGCAGGCGATGGCAGGGTCGCGATGTTCCTGGTCCAATGTCGCAATGATAACTGCATCACAAATTTTTCCTGCGGCGATGAACTCTTTCCAGCCAGTAAAGCAACGGTCATCTGGCAGCCCATATCCATCTTGAATATTTTTTCTGTATTCATCACGTGGTTCTGCAACAGCAACAACTTTTGCCAGGGGGGACAGTTCATTTATTATGGCTGCGAAACCGGTACCCCGATCACCCACTCCAATAATTGCAACGGTAATTTCTTTTGACATCGTTATTCCTTTCTCAAATTATTAAAGCGATAAGTGTCGCTTGTGAATTTCTAAACATGCGTCGTGCCCGGATTCAAATTCCGGGCGTTGTTCAACAAAGCCTTCCCCTTCCGTATCCTGTGTACAGTCAAACTCAATATCGATGGTACAAATGTCTTTGGCATTTTCACGACATGCGATACCAATATCGCCTGCAATTGCACATGTTTCAAATATAAGTGAATGGGCATCGCTCTCACAGAGAATCTGCACGCCATCTGTCTTATGACCATTGCCTCTAAATTGGCAGCTTCGCGTCAAGCAGGAATGCACCTCTGTGGGGACAGGTGCAAAGCGTGCATGAATACCAGGCCCACCATTATTAAGAATAGTGCAGTTTTCAATTAAGTTATGACAATCGCGAGTGCCAATCGATATACCCGGGCCATCATTGTCTTCGAAGCTGCAATCACGAATGGTGATATGATTTGCCCGTACACAGAAGAAGAAGCCGGATGCCCCATTCTTATAGCCCTCGCAATTTTCAAAAAGTACATCGGTGCTTCCTGCACCAGGGTGTAATCCATTGCCACTGTTTTTTGAAAACGATGAATCTAAAATTCGTACGGATTGGCAAAGTTGAAAACTCAAACCTTCGCCATTATAATCAGCCTCATGCACATTATCTACTGTAACATTTTTGCAGCTGGCAAAATAAATTGCCCCACCACGGCAGCCATCCATAGATGATTCATTCTCAGCAAGGTTACCATCCAGTGTGATATCTTTAATGGAAATATTTTCAGAATCATGGGCAAAGAGCATTGAATAAGCAGTGGTCAATACAGGATTTTCATCGGCGCTATAATCCATTGCAATCCCGCGGTCGAGCCCGACCCAGTTATCATCAATCCAGCTTATGCGAGCAAATGTCGTCATAAAACCTCCCCGTAAATTATCTTTGATAGAAACTGTCATGCCCACCTCCAATCCATTTGTATCTAGAAGTGGCACATCTGCCATGGCATAATTGTGATACCCACTCAGTGGGTATATGCGACTTGGCCCCTTTCGTAAAATCGTTTTATCACCAGCGCCATATAAACAAATGTCCGAGTAGAGTTCCAGACCTCGGTCCAGGGTAAGGGACATTTCAGGCAACTGAATAATACCCCCGTCGTCCCTCAAGGTGTCAATCGCCTGCTGAATATCAGCAGCACAGCTTACATCCTCTTTTTTTAATTCAATTATCTTCATATTTTTATTCCAGATTTGGCTGATTATTCATTCGTTTATACTGCGTGAATTAAATAGCTATGCAAGCTCCTGAGAACTCTTTATGCGTGCTATTCGCTTTAGAGTTACAGGTATTAAAATACATAAAAATACACTCCATCCTGCGAGCATGGAACCAATTAATCCGAGACGGTCGTAGCTTACATGAATGATAATGACTAAAGGAATAAAAAGCAGAATCATCTTGGGAATTTCTGCGGCCATAGTTGAGAGGCTTTTGCGCGATTCATAGGCTGCAATTACCCCGACCATGGGAAACATTGTTACAAAGCCCTTCAGTTCTTGTTTCAGTAATATCACGCCCAGGACGACCATAAATATTACCGGTACTTTTATATACAGTGGCATTGGGGTCTTGTGCCCGGGTTCTGCTTCAAGCTTTTGGAATTTCACCACAAGTAAAGCACTGATTGAAATAAATATAATGAGGCCCCAAAATGCCAGCTCAGTTTCCGGCACAAACCGGGTACCAATTGAAGCGGCAATACAGAAAAAAGAAACGGATAAAATGATCGACAGGAAAATATTCCATTTCCATTTCTGGTGCAGTTGCCGGACCATTATGGTGAAGAACCATGTGAGCAACAAGCCGCTGAGATTAAATGAATTTACCTGCATACCCACTGCAAGTGTTGCAAAGGTGAATGGCAGTGGCAAACCCAGAATCAATGCCTTCATGCGGGCATTGTGAACATAAGCCATAGACGTGCCCATCGCTGTAACCACGAGAATTAATACCCAATCCCAAGGACCAAATGCTTCTTTCAGGTAATCCATAATCATATCCATGAATTAGCCTCGAGATGGCTCTTTGTTATCTTTTCGGGCTTGAGCAGAAAGTGCTGCCAAGTGACCTTCATTTGCCAGAACCTGCTCGAGATGTTTCATGCGTTGCGGGCCGGCAGTCTCTTTCATAATTTCGCCATACATACTGTCCAACCAAAAACGCGCACTCCCGGCAATATAATGTTTCAATCCCGGTATAAATTCATCGATTACATGTTCACCACAGTTAATCGTAAACATGCGGCGTTGATTATCTCCACCCCAGGAGCTGTGCTTGAGGCGATGATTGAAAATGAGTATATCTCCCGGCTCCACGTCTAAGGCGATTGATGGTATATCCGACCCGGGCATGCCAAAATTTGTATTTGGCTGAGGCAAGAAATCATTTAATGCTGCCCCATAAGCATCATCTACATTGTGACTGCCAGGAACCACCCGCAAGCATCCGGTATCACGTGAAATCGAGTCGAGATAAAAGGCAATTTTAACATATAAGCTTCCTTCGTTCCATCCATCGGAATGCCAGTTTGTATCACCAACATATATATTGCCATCAGAGCCCATGTAATTAAAATCATCCCCTAGCAAACTGCATAATAATCCATGAATTCGCGGCTCATCCAGCAATGCAGAAAGGTGCTTATTTTGATCAATAAAAGGAACGATACAAGAACGGGATTCACCATCGTGTTTTTGATTATTGTGGCCACCGCCTTGTGAATCAAAAACTGCATGAAAGCCATCGGTAATTTCATTTATGCAATCAGACATTAATCCTGGCAAGGCCAGATAACCAAATGTACAAAAAAAAGAAAGTTGTTTGTCAGTTAATTGCATGTTCAAAAGCCTTGTTAATTTTTAGATGACAACGGTATTTTTTAGACTGCTATTAGCAATAGTCATTTGTGAATGATTTTATGAATTTTGAGACTGCTAAAATTTTAGTCTTCGCCGAGCTCTATGGATCGCCTGGTTGCTGCAGTGAGGCAATTGCTAATGATGTGTTTAAAGTCATCACTGGCCAGCGATTCCAAACCAGCAGCAGTTGTTCCGCCTTTTGATGTAACTGCGATACGCAATTCTTCCGGACTTCCGAGACCCTGTTGCAACATTTCCGCAGATCCGGCAATGGTTTGCACAAGCAGAGCCTGAGCCGCTTCCTGCTCAAGTCCCAGGGCAACCGCTGCTTCGGTCATTGCTTCAATATAGTGAAAGAGGAATGCCGGGCCACTGCCGCTCAGGGCAGTAACAGCATCGAGTTTGTCTTCGTCCATCTCATAAACAATGCCAATCGCTGAAAATATTTTTTTGGCGAATGCTTTGTCATCATCTGTTACGGATGGGGAACAGGCGATGACAGATGCCCCCTTATTGACCATCGCAGGAGTATTTGGCATCACACGGATAATTTTCTCTGTACCTGACCAGTTCTGCAATTTGGCAATTTTTAATCCTGCAGCAATTGAGATCAGCAGTTTTCCTTGAAGATCATTTTTTAATGGCGTGAGAACATTTTCCGCTTCCTGGGGTTTTACTGCCAGCAGAATGCGTGCACTCTCGGCGATCGCCGCTTTATTTTGTTCAGTCGTAGTAACAGACGTCTTATCTTCAAATGCGGTACGTGATGCCTCAAAGGGGTCCGCTGCAATAATCGCCTCTGCAGAAAGGACATCTTTATTTATTAATCCAGCTGCTATCGCTGTGGCCATTTTTCCAGCACCAATAAAAGCCAGTTCTTTACTCATCAACGAGTGACCCGAAATAGTAACGATTTGAATTTAATGAAAAAATTTAATCGTTTCATTTATTTGCATCCTTCAACTTTGATATCTCTGATACCAGCTTTGAATCGGCTTCTCCGAGGCGTTCAGCCAGGGCTGTAACTGTTCGTTCCATCCATTGCGGGAGACGTAATATATTTTTCTGGAATGTTTCACTATCCATAACCGTTACTTCTGTATCATCAAGAGCAACAACTGAGGCGGTGCGCGGGAAGTTTGTTATCAAAGACATTTCACCGACGATATCGCCCTTTTCCAGAACATTCAAAACGACTTTTTCATTGCCATTATTTTTATAAACTTCAACTTTGCCTTGTAGAATAAAGTAGCATTCACTTCCTTCTTCCCCCTCTTGCAGTAAATATTCGCCCTTAAGAAAAGTCTTATGTTCCGCTTCCATTCGGCCATGGATAAGATTGTCGAGGTCCTCAACCAGATCCTCTATGTTTTGGTAACGGTCGCCTTTTTCTTTTTGCATACATTTATTAATAATGCGGCTGAGTTCTTCTGGAATATGCAGATTGCCAAAGTTTAACTGGTCCGGGTGAATGTAATCGCATTTTCGGGCGGACTTCACAATATTTGTAACCGAGGATCCTACATAAGGCGGAAAAAAAGTACACAAGTGGTAAAAAGTCGCGCCAATGAGGAAGATATCACTACGCTTATCCAGGGGAATATTTTTACGCCCCGCTTGCTCAGGCGACATATAGCCTGGAGATCCCTTTAAAATAATGCCGTCTTCTTCTACAGCACGGTCTTCATCAATCAGACCGTCCAGCTGTGTACGTGATAGCTCAATTGTCATTGGGTCGTTCAAATCCTTAGCCAGTCCCCAGTCCATAAGATAAACTTCACCAAAATTACCCACCATAATGTTGTGTGGTTTAATATCGCGGTGAATCACATTTTGCGAATGCGCGTATGCAACCGCATCACAAACACGTCGCATGATAGTGATTAAGCTGTAAAAATCAAAGCGTTTTTTATACTCAGGATTTCCAAGCTCAAGCTGATAGAGAATTTCACTTAGAGATTCACCATGAACATATTTCATGGTAAAATAAATGCCATTTTTCTCATGGTAGCCCATATCGTGCACAGGAACAATATTTGGATGGCTCAGCTGGCCGGTAATTCGTGCCTCGCGTACAAATGTGCGGATCAACATCGCATCAGACTTTTGCTCCGGTTTTAAAACTTTCATGATGATCTGACGATTGAAGTCTTTATCTATAACAAGAAAAAGTTTGCCCATTCCACCGCTGGCAATGACTTTCTTGATCATATATTTGCTGTCTTCAGGGTTACGCCCAATGATATCGTAGAAAAATTTCTCGTCTTCGACAGTTATTTCACCATCATAGCCGCTGGATGTCTCTTCCACAGACATTAATGCCTTATATAGGCTCG
>JABSQK010000565.1 GCA_013215875.1 Lentisphaeria bacterium | reverse complement strand
CGGCGCTAAAAGGCGCAAGACCTCTTAATCACTAAAGTCGTTGAGCTCGAACCATTCATCAGTCGTATCGAGTGCACAAATACCCGCTTCAACAAGTTTGATAATCTCCAGAGTTTCTTCTTTTGGAACCGACGAAATACCCGTATCGAAAAAGTCGAGTAATGCAGTGATGAAACCGGGCCAGAAATCACCGGGATCTGCTATAGACAAACTGTCTTTATTTTTATAATGCCCGTGAATTTCAAATCCCTGATTGGGACTAAGAGAAAGCGACGCCCGTCGATCATTACCATAATCTATAATGAGTTGCTGTGAGAATTCCGTACCAGTTTGCATGACGCGCTTTGCTTCTGTGCCCATGAGCATGACAATCATCTCCAGCTGATGAATGGAATATTCTTGAAAGGAACTTCCGCCGCCCAGGGAAAATGCTGTATCTGCTTTCTCCTTGAGATCGGCGGCTTGCAGATCTGGAACAAAACGCAATGCAGAGCTGGTCATCAATGGTGTGCCATGAACATCTGCTTTTATAAACATGCGTTCGGCTGCGGCAAGATCCGGCGCAAACGTTTTATCTATGTAAAGGGGCTTGCCACTTTGCAGTGCCAGGTCAGCAAGTCGTTCATGTGTTTCCGGGTTCCCAGGTGCCAATACAATAAGGCAATCCGACTCATTTATAAGTTGCTCGATGGATCCAGCAAGTTCCACATTGAAATCCTTGCACCAGTCTTTGCCATTGCGTAACCCCTCCTTACTAATTTCCTCCCAGGCAATACTTACTTCATAGTCACGCTTTGCTTCTTTAATCCAAATCGGGTAATTGTTGGCATGCCACCCATCCAGAAAATAATCGATAAACCCTATTTTTTTCACTCTATTTTATCCTGTCTATTTAATAAATTCATCATAGAATAGTCACCGTCTATAGCATGTAATATATTTTCAATGGATCTTTCTGCCATTGCTTGATATGCTTCTCTTGTCAGGCTTCCTATATGGCTGCTCATAATGACAGAATCCAATGTTCGCAGATCTTTGTTAAAATCTACAGGGCGGTAAGGCTCGTTTTCAAATACATCCAGGGCTGCGCCGGCAATATCCTGATTGACAAGCGCATCGTATAAGTCGGACTCATTTACTACGGAACCCCGGGCACTGTTAATCAATACCGCATTTGTTTTCATTAGTGCCAAGGTTTCTTTGTTTATAAGATGACGAGTCTCTTTTGTGCCCGGCGTATTAATGCTGACGAAGTCGGCATCTTTTAGTGCAGTAGAAAGATCTGTCGTTATTTCAGCAAAACCATTTTTACGGATTAATTCTTCATGGCCCTGTTTATTTCGCTTACATCCAATGACACGCATCTTGAATCCAAATGCAGCAATTTCCGCCAGTCGTGAACCAATGCTGCCGCAGCCAATGATTGCCAGGGTTTTATTGTGCAAGCCAGTACCATAGTTTAACTCCCATTTAAATTCTGCATCACTGCCACCATGGTAAACCTGTTTGCGCGCACTGCTCAAGATTAAATAGAAACAGAGTTCGGCAACAGCATCCGACATTTTACCTGGCGTATTTGCTACGAAGAGCTCAGCATCATCTGCCAATGCCAAATCGATGTTCTCATAGCCGACGCCAAAGCGCGAAATAACAGAGTCCTTTTTCAATGTTTTATAGAGCCTGCCAGCCATGATAGATGAATCAATGATAAGGTGATCAATGCCATGCTGCTCGATAAAATCGCAAAGCGATCCTTCATCACATGGTGCAGAAAGGAAAGCGAAGCCATCTCTTTTCTGTTTAAAGACAACGGGAATTTTCTCATAGACCCAGTCTGATACTGCTATTTTATACATAATTTGAACCTGCTATATTTAAAAGTTACCAAAAGCATTAAATAAAAATTTTACTTTGACGATAATAGATAAGTGGCACTGAAAATTTGGAAATTCAAACCCAAGGAGGATCCAAAAGGGAAAAAAACTCAGATGCCGGTGTATGATGCTCGACCAAGGGGTCGAAAATGACAAGGATGTCAACTAAACAAAACATAAGGAAATGAAATCATGGCACTCGAAGTATACAACAATACCCCCGCTTTCAACGTGTTCGCTAGTTTGGAAGCAAACAGCAGCGGTTTGAAAGCCTCTAT
>JABSQK010000564.1 GCA_013215875.1 Lentisphaeria bacterium | reverse complement strand
CAGGAAAGTGACGGTCATTGGATTGCACCCAAATGGGATAAAGCGATTCCTGACGACCAACAGAAGGATGTAGCAGGAACGCACGATGTTGGTATTACAGGATTTGCACTGCTTGCGTTAATGGGCGGAGGTCATACCATAAGAAAGGGTGATTATCGTCGCAATGTTCTACGTGGTATACAATGGTTGGTAAAACAACAAAAACCCAATGGCGCACTTACTGGCAATATGTATGAACATGCTATCGCGACCATTGCATTATGTGAAGCCTTCGGCCGTGCCCCTGATGAAGAAATAGGTAAAGCAGCGAGAAAATCTATTAACTTTTGTGCCTATGCAGTTGCCGATGATGGTGGTTGGCGTTACGCACCAAAATCCAAAATAAGCGACATGTCGGTAACAGGTTGGTTTATTCAGGCCCTCAAAACTGCCAAACTCGCTAACATCAAATTTGATCATAAATTATTTTCCAACGCCATGACCTGGGTTGATCGGGCCACGGATGAGGGCGGTACTCGTTCCTCTACTGGCGGTATTTCTTATACTGTAACTAAAGCAATGAAATACGGTGATGGCAGTTTGGATCTTGGAGGTGCTGGAATGGTTATTCGTCAGTTCAGTGGTACCGGAATTAAGTCACACCTGCTAATCAAGGCAGCAAAAATTCAACAGAAGACGCCACCGACCTGGGAAAGCAAAAATTTTTACCGCTGGTACTATACAACCTATGCCATGCACAATATGGGCGGCGAATACCGCATCTGGTGGAACCGCCGGATTCGCGATATCCTTTTGGAAAACCAATCCAAATCTGGAGACCAGGCAGGAAGCTGGGAACCTAGTGGTGATGCCCATGGCGCCGGTCGTGTATATTCCACCGCTCTCGGTGCACTTTGCCTGGAAGTCTATTACCGCTATGGCGATGCACTCCGTGGCTTCGGCACTGCACCAGACCTGGATGATCTGTTTTTCGAATAAGAATTTTTTTAATATGGCATTTGCTTAAATGCCAGGTTTATGTTTTATGAATACCAGCCTGCTTAGGCTGAAATAGGGATCAATATTGCTTAAAAAATAATCTGCTTATAACGAAACTTTTAAAGAGGAATCGTAGTATGATGTTTTCAAGCGATAAAGAGACCGACCTGGAAGTCAATATGGATCCCATGATTGACTGCGTATTTCTACTGATTATTTTCTTTCTGGTAACAACGTCTTTTATTAAACAGGAACAGAACCTGTCCATCAACTTACCAACGACCGGCCCCGAAATTAATAAACCGCCTTCAGCTCCCATCGTGGTCAACGTGCGCCAATTAGCTGGTGGCAATGCCTATTACCATGTGAACAACGAAAAGGTCTCACTACCGTCTTTAGCGATCCATTTAAGACAAGCAAAAATACGTGACACCGATCAGGCAGTGATGATCCGTGGTGATAAAAATGTGAAATGGGACCAGGTCGCAGCAGTTATGGCGAGTTGTTCCACAGCCGGAATAAACAAAGTGTCCGCCTCAGTGGAGAAAAAAGACGAATAAAAATAACCAATAAGGAATAGAAAAAATGACTGACAATAAAAATCTAAAACTCAGTGATCGCTCGCATGAGGATATTCAGCGCGATCAAGTAAAAGAAAATATTGTGGATACCAAGTCCACAATGATTGGCCTGTTTATTTTCCTGTTGATTATTACCGGCTTGATTCTCTATAAGGTAACCGACAATTCCGACTCGCTAGAACCGAAAGAATTTGTGTTCAAGATCTTCCCTCCCAAACCACCAGAACCACCTCCAATCACCGACCCTGTGAGAAAGATTGTTAATAAAACGATAGAAAAACCTGACGTGCCATCGAATCCCGCTCCACCGACTATTAAGCCAACAGCAGTTCCGAAAGCAGCTGTTAAGATAAGCCCACCGGATATACCGCTAATTGCGGTAAGCATTGATGATCCTGCGGATATTATAATTCAAGACGATGTTGAGATTGGTGAAACCGTTTCCCTCATCGAATACAAAGCCAGACCAATGAATGTAAGTATCAACAATCCTGCAGATATTTTTCTCATTGAGAAAACAAGCCCAAAAGATCGTCCGGAGAATTCCACTATTACGGACGCTCCGGCATCCAAACAGAGAATCGAAATAAGCTCGGACATGTTTAGTGACTTAAACTCATCCAATTCGGGCCTTGGTGATTTGGACAAGATTGGTAAGGATCTGTTTGGCAAAAAAGATTTTGCAGGCATCGTGGGCAAGGGCGGTGGCAAACAAGCCCACACAGCTGTCGATATGGCCCTTCGCTGGTTGGTGCAACATCAGGAAACCGATGGCCATTGGATCGCACCCAAATGGGATAAAGCCATTCCAGATGAGCAACAGAAAGATGTAAAAGGGACTCACAATGTCGGCATCACTGCTTTCTCCCTACTCGCCTTAATGGGTGGAGGGCACACAATCAGAAAAGGTGATTACCGTCGGAATGTTCTGCGTGGTATCCAGTGGTTGGTCAAGCAGCAGAAAGCCAATGGTATGGTCAGTAGCAATATGTATGAGCATGCCATCGCCACCATTGCTATTTGCGAAGCCTTTGGTCGTTCGCCCGATGAGGAAATAGGTAAGGCCGCCAGGAAGGCAGTCAGCTTTTGCGAATATGCCGTTGCTGCGGATGGTGGATGGCGTTATAGGCCCAAAAGCCAAAGTCAGTGACATGTCGGTTACGGGTTGGTTTATCCAGGCTCTTAAAACCGCCAAACTTGCGCACATTAAATTTGATCACAAAATATTTTCCAATGCGATGGCCTGGGTCGATCGTGCCACAGACCAGGGCGGTACTCGCAATTCGACGGGTGGTGTAGGCTATGTTGTAAATAAAACCATGAAATACGGTGATGGTAGTATTGCTTTGGGTGGTGCAGGTATGGTGATTCGTCAGTTCACTGGTACTGGAGTTAAGTCACATCTTTTGATCAAAGCAGCCAAGTTACAGCAGAAGCAGCCGCCGACCTGGAAAGCCAAAAACTTCTATCGCTGGTACTATTCGACTTATGCCATGCACAATATGGGCGGCGAATATCGCATCTGGTGGAACCGCCGCATACGCGATGTGCTTTTGGAAAACCAATCCAAATCTGGTGACCAGGCAGGTAGCTGGGAACCCAAAGGCGATGCACATACTGCCGGTCGGGTATATACCACAGCGCTTGGAGCTCTTTGTCTCGAAGTCTATTATCGCTACGGCGATGCCCTGCGTGGCTTCGGTACAGCACCCGATCTGGATGATTTATTTTTCGACTAGGCTGTTCAGTAGGTCGGGTTCTCCGAAATGCTTGGAATGGGCGATAATAATATCGCCCCACGGTAACTAATACTGGGCCTCGCAGCCTCCGGCTCGAAATTATAAGCTGCTGTTCAGTAGGCCAGGTTGCCTCTTCGCAGTGCTGGTTTCTCTACATTCGTGAAGCTTCCGCTGTTCAGTAGGTCGGGTTCTCCGAACGCGATCATGTCAGTTTAGCTGTTCAATCGTAACTGTGGGGCGATATTATTATCGCCCATCTTAAGTTTAGCTTGGCTATTCAATGCGAATGAAATTTCGAGCCAGAGGCTTCGATGCCCAGTGAGCAGAGAGCTTGAGAGAAAGATACGCGTATGTGGAACCTTGTTTCAGAGCCCAGTGTTCGTTACTGTGGGGCGATATTATTATCGCCCATCTTGAGTTCAT